>JBFKMY010000119.1:0-7093 GCA_041629615.1 Thermodesulfovibrionia bacterium
CATTTCCTGCAGAGTCTTCCGGAATACACCGGCCGCGTGTGGCTTTTCAATAACAGTGGGCCGTTTACAGGCTATACGATACGCCCGGTTGAATGGTACATGGCCCGGCACTTCTTCCCACTTGGGGCGTTCCAGACTGATGAGACAGCGCGCATGCTCTTGTACGCAGTGGAGAGTGATGCTCCGGCTGCGCAGGCCGCGGCGTGGCCGAAACAGTCACTGGATGCAAAGTTCGGTACGGAGCTGGCGCTGCTCGGCATTGACATACCCTATTCTCGGTCAGGTTTAGGGCAGGCCGCTGTGGCTGACCCGGAGACTCGCATGTTTGCGCCCGGCGATGTCGTCCCTGTCTCTCTGCTCTGGAAGTCATTGGTACAACCAGCATCGGACTACAGCGTGGGTGTCTTTGTTCTGAACGCCGAAGGAGCTGTTGTTGCTCAACGCGACAGCGCGCCGCAGGCAGGATTCCGGCCGTTCAACGGCTGGCAGGCCAATGAGTATGAGCGGGATAACCACGGGTTGCAGTTGCCACCGGATACTGCCCCGGGTACGTACCAGATCTGGGTAAAGGTCTATCCGTGGCAGACAGGCGAGTCATTGCCGGTTCAAAAAACGACTGCCCCGGCTGACAAAGCCGCGACTGTGGGTGACAGGAAATGCATGGCATATTCAGGCACACTGGTAACCTACGGCCAGGGAACAGGTCTTGTGGTCGCCACGGGTGATGCTACAGAGATAGGCAGGATCAATATGATGCTTAAGAAGGTCCGGCCTCTGACTACAAAACTGCTGAGGCAAATAGCCGAGTTCAGCCATCTTCTCTCCATCGCCATCGTGACCTTTGCAGCAATAACGTTCGCCTTCGGTGTTTTTGTAAGGAAATATGAAATAAGCGAGATGTTTCTTGCGGTTGTTGGACTCGCTGTTGCAGCGATACCCGAAGGGCTGCCCGCAATCATCACCATCACTCTTGCCCTCGGAGTGCAGCGCATGGCACGGAGAAATGCCATTATCCGGCGCCTCCCTGCGGTGGAGACACTTGGGTCCGTGACGGTTATCTGCTCCGATAAAACCGGGACACTTACCCGCAATGAAATGACGGTCAAGACCATAGCCTCAGCCGACCGCGTATTTGACGTGAGCGGTGAGGGATATGATCCCCACGGGGGATTTACTCTTGACGCCCGGGACGCGGCGTCATCTGACTATCCGGTACTGAAAGAAATAGCGAGGGCGGGGCTGCACTGCAATGATTCCCTTCTTGCGGAAAAGGACGGGAGATGGGGTGTGGAGGGGGACCCTACCGAAGGAGCGTTGATCGCAGTGGCGCGGAAGGCAGGTATTGATCTGTCACTGGAGGCGGAACAATTCCCGAGAACAGACTCTATCCCCTTTGAATCAGAGCACCGCTTCATGGCCACACTGCATCACGACCACGCAGGACACGGATTCATATATGTGAAAGGCGCTCCTGAACGGATATTTGAAATGTGTAGCAGGGAGCGCAGACTTGGTGAAGACAGACCCCTGGATTTACATTACTGGCAGGGACGCATTAACGACATAGCCGCCCGCGGGCAGAGGCTTCTTGCCGTTGCTTTGAAAGCAGCTGACTGGGAACAGCGGGCGTTAAACTTCTCCGATGTGGAGGGAGGACTGACGCTGCTCGGTCTTTTTGGAATAATTGATCCACCCCGCTCCGAGGCAATAGATGCCATACAAATCTGCAAAAATGCAGGAATCCGGGTAAAAATGATTACAGGAGATCACGCCGTAACTGCCAGGGCAATAGCCGCCCAGATGGGCATAGGCGACGGCGTATCGGTACTTACGGGAAAGGAACTGGACTCAATGGACGACGATCGGCTCCGTGTCAGTGTAGAGAAGGTGGATGTATTCGCAAGGGTAAGTCCCGAACATAAGCTGCGTCTTGTTCAGGCCCTCCAGGCAAACGGAGAAATCGTGGCAATGACAGGTGACGGGGTCAATGATGCCCCTGCCCTCAAGCGGGCTGATGTTGGAGTATCCATGGGGATAAAGGGCACGGAAGTAGCAAAGGAGGCCTCTGAAATGGTCCTTGCTGACGACAACTTTGCTTCAATAGCCCATGCAGTTGTCGAGGGCCGGACATTGTACGATAATCTCAAAAAGTCGATTACCTTCATCCTTCCCACGAACGGAGGTGAGGCGGGGATAATCATTATCGCTATTTTGTCCGGAAGGATGCTGCCCCTTACCCCGGTGCAAATCCTCTGGGTCAATATGATCACGGCCGTGACGCTCGCCCTGTCGCTTGCCTTTGAACCGCCTGAAGCGAAAGTAATGAAGCGAATGCCCCGCCATCCGAAAGAGCCGATCCTCTCCAACTTTCTGATATGGCGCGTACTGTTTGTCTCCAGCATTATCGTTGTGGGAACATTCGGGCTTTTCCTGTGGGACATGCTCCATGACCAGTCCATTGAATACGCGAGAACGGTTGCAGTCAATACGCTTGTAATGTTTGAGATTTTTTATCTGCTTAACACGAGATTATTAAAAACTTCCGTGTTGACGAAAGGCGGCTTGTCGGGAAATAAATTTATTTATATAGCCATCGGAGCCGTGCTCCTGGCCCAGATCGTGTTCACCTATGCTCCTTTTATGCAGACGCTCTTTGATACGCGAAGTATCAGATTTCTTGAGTGGCTGTCTGTAGTAATGGTCGCATTTTCCGTATTCGTCCTGGTTGAATTGGAGAAATATATATTGCAAAGGCAGAAGGCCAGAAAGAAGACCGTCGAAAAGTTGATCCGACAGATATGAGCATCTTCTCTAGATGTCATTCCGGACATATGTTTACAGGCCAGTACATTAAGAAATAATTTTACAGGAGGGAACCCATGGAGTGGAAAGATGTTTTTGAAATTATTAAAGGAGTGCTTCAATTTAAGCTATTTACACTGAATCAGACGCCGGTGACCTTAATGGCCCTGATGATATTTCTTGCTATTTTCACATTTCTCCTGATCATCTCCAGTTACCTGACAAGGGTGATGCGATCAAGGGTTCTGCCAAAATTTCATCTTGAGGAAAGCATAAATTATAATATTTCCCGTGTCTTCTACTATGCATTTCTGATATTAAGCGCGGCCTTCTCATTTCAGTTTATTGGAATAGATTTCAGCGGTCTGGTGGTTGTGTTCGGGTTCCTGTCTGTTGGTATAGGATTCGGACTGCAGAATATTACCTCCAATTTCATATCCGGCCTTATTCTTCTCTTTGAACGGCCCATAAAAATAGGCGACAGGGTAACGGTAGGAGGAACAGAAGGTGATGTGGTGGAAATAAAAATGAGATCAACGGTCATACGCTCCCTTGAGAACATTTCCATTATCGTGCCCAATTCCGAATTCGTTTCCGCCCAGGTCGTAAACTGGTCGCACGGTGATAAAAAAGTGCGCGTCGGCATTAATGTAGGTGTCTCCTATCAGTCCGATCTTGACACAGTGCTCCGGACGCTCAGGGAAGTCGCGGATGAGCATCCTAATGTCCTCAAAAACCCCGAGCCCTTTGTTCGTCTGAGGGAATTCGGGGACTCATCGTGGAATATGTACCTGGGAGCGTGGATAAACGATCCTGAAGACTTTTACCGGGTCCGTTCGGAGCTGAACTGCGCTATAGTCAGGAAGTTCAGGGACAATGATGTGGAAATACCCTTTCCGCAGCGCGACCTCCATATCCGCTCCCCGCTGCCGGTTCCCTTTGCCTCCGAGGAAATAACGGGCAATAAATGAGCCCGGTCCGAACTCTCAAAGAGCATGAGAGCGCGGCTCACCAACATTATCAAATAGTAATGTTTCAATAAACTTATGATAATTATCCTGTGTTACTATTAGGTATAGTATTGGTCCAACAAATAATCAGAGGCAAAGATGAGATTATTGCTGGTCGAAGATGATAGGAAGATTGCCCTCTTCATTAAAAACGGGCTGAAAGAGGAGGGCTTTGCCGTAGACCATGCTGAAAATGGTGAGGATGGGCTGCATCTTGCTTTAAATGAACCCTATGACCTGGCGATCATTGATGTGATGCTTCCCGCTCTTGACGGCCTGTCTCTCATAAAAGAAATGAGAAAAAATAAAAGCAACATGCCTGTCCTTATTTTAAGTGCCAGAAGGTCCGTAGATGAACGGGTGGAGGGGCTGAAGACCGGAGGTGACGACTATTTAGTCAAGCCTTTTGCATTTTCAGAACTGCTTGCCCGCTGCCAGGCCCTGATCCGGAGGGCAAACAGGGTCTCCGACCCTTCAAGCCTCAAATTTGCTGATCTGTCCGTAAACCTGCATACACGAAAAGTGTTCAGAGGGGAAAAAGAGATAGACCTCCAGCCTCTGGAGTTTTCTTTGCTCGAATATCTGATGCGCAACACGGAAAGGGTTGTCTCAAAAACAATGATCATGGAGCATGTCTGGGACTACAATTTCAGCCCTCAGACAAATGTGGTTGAGGCGCGGATATGTTACCTGCGCGAAAAGATTGACAAAGATTACGACAGAAAGCTGATTCACACTGTCAGAGGAGTCGGGTATGTTCTTAAAGAAGATTCTCGGTCTTAACCGCTCCCTCCTGTTTCGGCTGACCATTCTTTATGCAGGAATCTTTGCCTTTTCATCATTAATCATACTTTTGGTGTTCTATCTTAAAATCCATGCCGTTACCATGGAAAATATGGATAATGAATTGTATGAGGAAGCCCAAGAGTATTCCGTTATCATGAGTGAAAAGGGGATAGATGGAGTTAAGGCGGAGATAAATGAGGCGTCAGGAGCCGAAGACCCGGATGAAGAATTTATCAGGATTGTCACGTTTCAAGGAGAAATTCTTGCCACCACTGATACCTCATCCTGGGGCCCCCTCAATAACGATATCAGCGTAGTGCAGATAAAAAACGGAACTGATGTCAATGTCCTTCAGACATTGACGATCCCCGGACGGGAATTCAGGGCCCGCATGATTTCTTCTGTTCTCGCTCCCGATGTTATTCTGCAAATCGGGGACACTTTTGAGGATGCTGAAAACTATCTCCAAATATTCCGGAACTGGTTTCTGCTGCTGCTCTTTCCTGTAACCGGCCTTGCTGCGATAGTAGGATGGTTTATGTCAAGACGGGCCCTGCTTGATGTGGACAATGTTTCCCAGACAGCGTATGAAATATCAAAAGGGGCATATGACAGAAGAGTTCAGGTAAAAGAAAGGTTCGAGGAAATAAAGAGACTGGGAGATACATTCAACAACATGCTGGACCAGATTGAAACGTTATTGAGATCTATGAGAGAGGTCAATGACAATATCGCCCATGATCTCAGGGGCCCCCTCACGAGGATTCGCGGTATTGCCGAGATGACCCTGATGAGGGAGAGTTCTGTTGATGAATATAAAAACATGGCGGTAAATACCATAGAGGAATGTGACCGGCTGATGGAGATGATCAATACAATGCTGGACATTGCTGAAGTTGAGGCCGGGATTAACGGGGCTGAAATAACAGACCTTAATGTTACAGAGCTTATTCATGATGCCTGTGACCTGTTTCGCCCTGTAGTAAATGAGAAAAAGATCAACCTCTCTAAAGATGTTCCCGAAAAGCTGATCTTCCTCGGCGACAGGAGAAAACTGCAGCGGATATTGAGCAACCTTCTGGATAATGCCATAAAATATACACCTGAAGGGGGGGCGGTCTCCATTTCTGCGAAGGCCGATGAAAGAAGAATTACTATTGTTTTTGAAGACACAGGAGAAGGAATCTCCGAAACAGATATGCCGCACATTTTTGAACGTTTTTATAAGTGCGACCGGAGCCGGTCCATGGGCGGAGTCGGACTCGGACTCAGCCTTGTTAAAGCTTTTACTGAATCCATGAACGGGAGGATAAACGTAATAAGCACGGTCAACAAGGGCACCAGATTCACTGTTGAGCTTCCTGTGTAAGACTTTCAACAGGAAGAAGTTTTTCTGAAGATAAATAGAGGTAATGAGATGCTGAAACGTGACAAAATTACTAAAAACATTATTAAAAGATATAAAGAGGAGCTGAGAAAGGTTGGAATCAATCCGGGCAGGGTTATACAATACGGACCATATGCAAAAGGAAGCAGCAACGGTGATGATAGCATAACCCTCATTATCATTTCTGATGATCTTGAGGGGATAGACATCTGTAAAAGGCTTGAAGTTTTCGCCCTTGCTTCCGCAAAAATATCAGCACGAATAAAGTCCATAGGCTTTACCAATGAGGAATTTAAAGAACTTCCCATGAGTATCCCGGTAAAAATGATGCGTAAGGGCAGCAGGGTAGCCTGACTTTATATTTCTCTGTTTTTATATACTGAGAATAAGGAATGGCGAATCATGAATGCAGAAGTATCAAAAACTTCGTCATTCGTGCTTAGGCGTAATATACCAGTTTTGTTCACCTGGCTCTGTAATACCGGACTTGCGCATTCCGATAAGATTTATATTGCTAAAGCAGATATTTTAATTTAAAATAAATTAATTAATGGGACGAACAAATGGCTATTTCAGCTCTGAAAATAATAGAACCGCCAGTTGGAAAATCTTTAATTAACATAATATTAAAGCGCCTGGTAGCAAACCTTGATGTTGTTAAGATAATCCTCTTTGGGTCATATGTGTCAGGCAGGGTAAATAAAGACAGCGATCTTGATCTTCTCATAATAATAAATACCAAGGAGAAAGGGATAAAACGCTACGCAATGGTCAGCGAACTTTTGGAACCGAGAAAAATACCCATGGATATAATCGTAAAAACACCTGAAGAGTTAAAAAGAAGATCAAAGATGTTCGATCCCTTCTTAAGAAATATTCTTAAAACCGGAAAAGTCCTCTATGAAAAACCCGCCTGATGTCCTTGAATGGATATCAAAAGCCGAGCAGGATTATCAGACTGCAGAAACAATGGCTCGCAAGAGAAAGAATACTTTTCCCGATATTATTGGATTTCACAGTCAGCAATGTATAGAAAAATATCTTAAGGCATATCTTGTTTCATCAAGAACATATTTTCCCAAAACACATGATCTGGTTGAACTCCTCG
>JBFKMY010000120.1:0-7063 GCA_041629615.1 Thermodesulfovibrionia bacterium
CCGATCTCAATGCCGGACACGTTGCTGTTGTCGGTGATTTTAACAATTGGAATGCAGAGGCAACGCCGATGATACGGCTTAAGAGCGGTGATTTCAAAATGACCCTGAGCCTCGACACTCATAGAGAGTACAGATTCAAGTACCTGATTGACGGTGAGCGCTGGGAGAACGACTGGTCTGCTGACAGGTATGTGCCCAATGAACACGGTTCCGATGACTCTCTTCTGGTTCTGTGAAGAGAAAAACCCCGTAAACCCTTCCCTGAATCAGAGGCAATTAATGTGTTTGACCGGAAATATGCCTGTGCCATTATACTTCCGCATTGTTCTCACTGTGACAGGGCCTTTACGTAAATAATACATTCCGTTCAAAATCAGAGGCGCTCGTAGCAGCTGCCTTTGCCGTCTCCAGGTCTATGACATCCTGACTGAACAACTCCATCAGGTGCTGATCAAAGGTCTGCATGCCGTACTGGTCTTTGCCGGAACCAATGTAGTCTTTTATGGAACCTGTCTTATCTGTGTTTTCGATGCATTCCTTTATCGTTAATGTATTTCTCATGATCTCAAGGACTGCCACACGACCGGTACTGTCTTTCCGTCGAAGAAGTCGTTGTGAGATAATGGCCTTTAAGGATTCCGCCAGCCTTATTCGTATGGCCTGCTGTTCGCTCAGGTCAAAGGCGCTGATTATCCTGTGGATCGTCCGGGGTGCATCCATTGTATGGAGGGTTGACAATACAAGATGGCCTGTTTCAGCCGCCTTTAATGCGATTTCTATTGTAATGGGGTCCCTCATCTCACCGACAAGGATCACATCAGGGTCCTGACGAAGGGCGGCACGCAGGGCGATTGCAAAGCTCTCTGTGTCAAAGCCGATTTCACGCTGAATAATCGAGGCCTTGATTTCCCTGTGGAGATATTCAATAGGGTCTTCTATGGAGACGATCTTGCAGGGCTTTGACTCGTTGATAAGATGGATCATTGAAGCCAGAGTAGTGGATTTGCCGCTTCCGGTGATGCCCGTTACAAGGATCAACCCTCTCTCTTCAGCGGCGATCTCCTTTATGACATCGGGCAGACCCAGTGACTCGGTCGTTGGGACCGAAAAGGGGACCACCCTTAGTACAACAGAAAACGACCCCCGCTGACGGCAGATATTTACCCGGAACCGCGCAACACCGGGCAGCGTGTAAGAACAGTCCAGGTCCTTGAGCACGCTCATTTCTCTGTTGACAGCATCATCTGAAAACATGGGTGATTGTGAAATAATATTTTTTACGATGGCCTCACACTCGTCCATCTTGATCGGGGGAATATTCAGGGAAGTAATATGACCGTCGATCCTGTACTTCCATTGGCAGCCTACACAAATATGGATATCAGATGCCTGTTTCTCTACTGCAACCCGAAGAACCTTGTTGAACGTATCTATGATGCTTTCCATATATCCTCCATTGTAAAAGTGCTCTGCAATGAGTTGACATAATTATTATCGAACTAATTTGTGATTACCTTTAATCTGCGGCTGTCACTGTTTTTGTGAATTATTGACTAATCATGACCAGAGTAAGGTATAATGCCTGAACAGAGCTGTTCAGGTGCCTGAAAGGGCTTAATGGGGAATCCAGTGAAATACTGGAGCGGACCCGCCGCTGTAATCCCGATTTCCACTGATACGGAATACACAGTCTCTACTCAGATAATGCCACTTGTTTTATTAACAGGGAAGGCAAGTAGAGATCGGGAGAGCCAGAAGACCTGCCTGAACCATGCCTCACATACAAGCCTTCGAGGGAAGAGGTTGTGAGGGTAAAGGTCATGGCTTTTATCCCCGGCTTTCTTCAGAGAAGGCCGGGTTTTTTGTTTCTCACTTGGGCCGGAGCTATTACCTTACCGGGGAGTCAAAATAATCCCCGATAAATGAAAGAGGGAGTGAAAGGCTGTTGGACATGAGAGCGTATTTCAAAAAAAGGAAAAAGAACAATACGGGAAATGGCGGAAGAGTCATTCTTCGCGTGGTTACTGTTTTAATGATCTCTCTTTTCCTGACGGATTACTCTTTCCCCCTGCGTTATTCATTCGCTGAAGCGCCGCGGCGAATAATCTCACTTGCGCCGAGCACGACGGAAATCCTTTTTGCTGCCGGACTGGGAGAAAACGTCGTGGGGGTTACGCTCTTTTGTGATTATCCTGCTGAGGCTAAGAGTAAACCGAAAATCGGCGGAATGTCAAACCCCTCCCTTGAAGCGGTGGTATCAATGAGGCCCGATATCGTCATTATGACCACTGACGGAAATCCAAAGGAGTTCAGGGAGAAGCTCCATGCATTGAACATCAGGACCTATGTTTTTGATTCCCTTACTCTCCCTGAGCTTCCGGAAGGAATAAGAAAGATGGGTGTTTTCCTTGATGAAAAAAAGAGATTTGATACGCTTGCACGTGATATTGAACAGAGAATGAAAGGATTGAAAAAGGACCGGGCAGGTGAGGGAAAAAGGGTCCTTTTTATTATCTGGCCGGAGCCGCTTATCGTTGCCGGTCCGGAAACGGCTGTTGATGATGCGATCAATCTGCTCGGAGCATTCAATATTGCCGGCAGTGCAGCAGGCCGTTATCCTAAATACTCACTTGAAGCGATCTTCCGCGAGTCACCGGATTTTATTTTTATCGGAAAAGGGAAAGGCATGGAGGATGTTTCCCGGGGGGTATTAAAAAAACTGGCAGCCGTTCCCGCAGTAAAAAGCGGAAAGGTTTTTTATGTAGGGGACAGTTTATTCAGACTGGGCCCGCGGACTGTTGACGGGGTAGAGGAACTGGCAGAATACATAAAGTAGGGTAAAGGATTTATAACAGTCTGCAGGAGCTGCTGCCTTGAATGGACAGGGCAGGCAATGAACGTATCAAAAGGATAGAACGACAGATGAAAGGCAAGGTATTATTGATTGCATTTACCGCGTCAGCGATAGGTGTTGTTTCACTGTTCTCAGGACCCAGGCCCATAAATCCCTTGAGCATGAGCGGGATGGAAAAAGAGATCCTTGTATCAATAAGGCTGCCGAGGGTCATTGTCTCAATCCTCATGGGTCTGGGCCTCGGTGCATCCGGGGCAGTACTTCAGGGAATACTCAGAAATCCTCTTGCAGACCCGTACATCCTCGGGATATCAAGCGGCGCTGCTCTCAGCGCTGCACTTGGCATTATTGCGGGGCTGTCTTTCTGGGGGGTGATAACGGTCCCGCTGCTCGCGTTTATCGGCGCATTAATAACGGGAATTTTTGTGGGGGCAATGGGGTGGAAGAGGGGCGGGTTCTGGCCTGACAGACTGCTGCTTGCAGGGGTGGGTCTCGGGTTTCTGTTCTCAGCAATGCTTATGCTTCTCATGAGTGTTTCCAGTGATGAAGGGCTGCGTCGCGCAACACTCTGGATATTTGGCGACCTTTCCATGGCAGACTGGAATATTATTCCCTACGGTTTTATCTTCATTGCTGCAGGATTTGGCATTGCCATTTCACGGGCAAAGGCCCTCAATGCCCTGATGCTCGGTGACGATATCTCACACAGCCTTGGATTTGCTCCGCGCAGGGAAAGGTTCATCCTGTTTGTTGCCGTCGGCCTTATGACCGCTGCATCAGTGTCACTGGGAGGCATGATCGGGTTCATCGGACTGCTTATTCCCCATATAGGAAGGTTCGTTGCCGGCGCAGACAGCAAAATCCTGATCCCTGTCTCTGCCATGGGAGGGGGAATACTCCTTTGCATGGCAGACCTCATTGCAAAGAGTGTGATATCCCCTGTGGAACTTCCGGCGGGCATTATCACCGCAATTATTGGAGCACCCTATTTTCTCTATATACTCAGGAGGAAAGATGTCCTCAACTTTTAGCGGGAACATCCTTGAATTTAAAAGAGCAGGGTTCTGTTATGAAAAAAACGTCCCTTTTATTCGTGACATGTCTTTTTCCATAGGGAACGGTGAGTTTATCGGCCTCCTCGGTGCCAACGGCTCGGGCAAGTCGACGATGCTTAAACTGGCCAGCGGCATACTGAAGATGTCAGGGGGCATGATACATCTCTGGGGGAAATCGATCGGAGAGTATTCAAACAGGGACAGGGCAAAACTCCTGAGTTATCTCCCGCAGATTCTTGACCTGCACATACCCTTTAATGTCAGGGAAGTCGTTGGAATGGGGCTCTATCCGTATGACCTGCAGCCACCGTTAACTGTTGAAGAAGCGCTTGCCATGGCAGGTCTGACAGACAAAGCGGACTCACCCATAACACACCTGAGCGGGGGCGAGAGGAGAAGGGTCTATATCGCCATGACCCTCCTTCAGGGAGCAGGGCTTGTGCTTATGGATGAACCCCTTGCAAATCTGGACATAAAATATCAGATTGAACTCCTCAGGCTGTTAAGAGAATTAAAAGAGCAGCGGGGGATGAGCGTAGTCATGGCCCTGCATGATATTCACATCGCAATGCAGTTTGACAAAATCATGCTCGTTAAGGAGGGAAGCATAATCGGAACGGGCAGTCCCGGGGAAGTACTGACAAGAGAGGCTATCAAAGACGCCTTTGATGCTGATGTTGAAATCAGAACAGATACAGAGGGGGGCATATATATTAATTGTTGAGTGCAGATTATAAAACGCAATGCTGTTATTGACAGTGAAATCAGGTATTACAGGGGAATCCCGTGAGATACGGGAACTGCCCCGCAACTGTAATGGGAACGAAAGCCCGCTGCAGGGGTCTTTTTGAGTACGCCCCTGCTTATGCCACTGGCCGTACAGGCCGGGAAGGCGGGCAAGTAGGCTGCCCTGAGTCAGGACACCCTGATGCCTGAATAAAACCATACCCCTTCGCGGGAAGAGGAGGCACCTATGAGAAGCAATACTTCATGAAGTGTCGGATCATGTTTAATTACTATTGATAATAAAACCAATATGAAACGCAATTAAAAAATATGGAGGCTGAAATAGATGAATCGTATACTACTGTCAACACTTGTCTTTCTCATTTGTGTAACACATCTCATGGCTGCGGAAAGAGAGACGGTGCACCTTAATGAAGTCGTGATCACTGCTACCCGGTACGAGGAAAAAATAAGTTCAATTCCTGCGAATGTGTCCGTTATCACTGAGGAGGAAATCAAAAATTCCACTGCCCGGAATATTCCCGATCTGCTGAGGATGGATACGGGCATTCATGTCAACGATATTGCTGCAAACGGGCGCAATGTGACTGTTGATCTGCGCGGCTTCGGTGCAACTGCAGTATCAAACACCCTCGTCCTCGTGGACGGCAGACGGGTCAACCAGGCTGATCTGAGCGGAGTAGACTGGTCCCAGATTCCTCTTGACCGCGTAAAAAAGATCGAAGTCATCAGGGGAGGCCAGGGAAGTGTCCTTTACGGTGACAATGCGTCCGCCGGAGTAATCAACATTATCACCAAAGCGGGAGATGCAAGGAAATTCGGTGCCGGCGCTGCTGCCGGAAGTTATGAAACGTACAAGGGGAATGCGTATTTTTCCAACCGGACGGATAAGGTAGCGTATTCACTGACCGGGAGTTATGTGACATCAGACGGGTACAGGGAAAATAGTGATACCGAAGCAAAAGACATAGGATTTACCATGAATGCCTTTTTAGGGGATACAGTAAACCTTCATTTCAGCGGAGGATATCACAAGGACAATACTGGTCTCCCCGGTGCCCTGAAAGAAAGTGATTTCAGTGCGGGGGCTTCAAGGACTGAAACGGTGAATCCTGAGGATTTTGCCGAAGTCGAGGACTATTACTTTAAGGGCGGCCCGGAGTTTTACTTCCTTGATGACAGTTTTATCAAACTTGACGTCTCTTACAGAAAGAGGTCCGGGCTTACCTTTTCATCATTTGTGGGCGGGAGCTTCCTGGGGGACACAGATATTAAGACAACATCTGTTTCACCCCAGCTTGTATTAAAACATGAAGCAGGCCCGGCAATGAACAGTCTGACCCTGGGCTATGACTACGGGAATGCGAAAGAAGAAATTATCAACGACTCTTCCTTCTCCGGCACGGCCCGATTTGACCTTGAAAAAGAGAACTACGGCTACTATATTCATGATGAACTCAGGATCATTGAAAAGCTCGTCTTTTCAGGAGGATACCGGCACGACAAAGTGGATTTTACATTTACTCCCGGTACTCCTGATACAACAGGCCTGGATGAGGACCTGTATACAGCGGGAGTAAATTTCACCTATTACAGGAATTCATATGCGTATGTCAGCTATGCAAGGAGTTTCAGATATCCTGTACTGGATGAACTCTTTAATTTTATCACAAACTCTGTTGATACGGGCCTGCTGCCGCAGAAATCCGACAACTACGAAATCGGACTGCGGCATTATTTTTCCGATGCTCTCTATGCCCATGTGAACCTCTTCAGAATAGATACGATTGACGAGATTTTATACAATCCGGCCGGAGGCGCATTCGGCTTTGGCGCAAATGAGAACCTCGACGGAAAGACGCGCAGGGATGGTGTTGAAGTTGCGATGAGCGCCCGCCTTGTTGAATGGCTCTCAATTGACGGGAATTATTCCTATATGGATGCGTCAATAGTGGATGGTCAATATGAGGGAAGTGACATACCGAATGTGCCGGAGCACAAGGCCACCCTTGGAATTTCTGCTTCTCCTGTGAAGGGCCTCTCCCTTGCCCTGAACGGAGTGTATATCGGGGAGCGTCCTTTTGACGGCGACTTTACAAACAGTTTTGACGGGCAGGAAAGCTATATTGTGCTCAACAGCAAGATAAAATACCAGTGGAATTACCTGACGGCATTTCTGGATATTAACAACCTGACCGATGAGAAATATTCGGAATTCGGGGCCCTGAGCCTCTTCAGTTTTCCTGTAGAGACAGCAGTGTATCCTTCACCGGGAATCAACGTCCTTTTCGGGGTGTCTGTTGATATATAGTGTATTTTTATACCAAAAGCAGCAAAAAACAAGGCCATTGCTGCTGGTCAAAAATCATCCAATCTCAACAAACATACAGTGATCGCTTCATCGCGG
>JBFKMY010000121.1:0-7061 GCA_041629615.1 Thermodesulfovibrionia bacterium
ATTTCGGGCCAGCGAATGCGGGGGCGTATTGCGATACGTCCCAGCTCTATAATGCATTTAATGCCTTTGTGCATCTTTTCAGCCTGATCAATGACCTTGTACATCTCATGTGGTCTGAAGTAAAAACCCGTTAGTGAGAAAATTGTCTCACTAAAACAGATATCTGTCAATCAATTTATTATTTAACACATTCACTTTTCAAATCGATATTCTCTCCTCTTATGTCTACTTTCTGCCTGCTGTATTTTTCAGGATCTTTCTCAAACTCCGCTTGGCACAGCGGACAGCATAAAAGATATTTTACTCCCTTGTACTCTATTGTCACATATGCCTTGTTTCTGTTCATCTTTCTATTGCAGACGGGGTCTCTTTCCATAAATGTCCTCCTAAGCTCTTATTCAGCATGATTTGCTTCAGCTCTCTTTTTAGTGACAGCTGCCATGGCTTTTCTTTGCCTGACTCCCGTCAGACGAGCCGGCATGAGCGTGTCCTTTCTGTTCATTGTTTTCACCTTCCGAGTGCTTTCCGTGTTTTCCATGAGCGCCGCAGCCGAATCCGAATACGTGCATGCCGATGAAAATGGCTGCAAAGAGCAGGAAAAACCAGTTATTGCTCACCCATTCCATGACTCATCTCCTTTCTCCCCTGCTCCTGCCCTCCTTCATAAGAGGGAAAGCTTTAATGGGATGTGCTGATTAATTACAAATTCTGTTTCGTTCTTATTTTTAGGGTAGCAGTAAAATACGAATGAATAATGAAGATATTTTGAATAATTTATGAAGAAATCAATTATCAGATTAAGCGCAGGTCAAGTATAATAAGCTCAATTTTTGAGGCGTCATGAGCCCTGAAACAGAAGGATCAGGGAAGCGCTTCACGGTTTTATTTCCGGCCATGCAATGCCAAATAGTTATTTGATTCTTCTCCTTTTATCATAGTGAAGCACAGAGGGGCCGTCTGTTTCTCTGCTCTATTGTTACTCAGCCACACTTCCTCCATTGACATATTAATTTAACGTGATAATATTAAATGAAATAATCCGTGATACATTTTCCGTAAAGATATTCATACGAACAGGAGGTTAAGGCATGAAGAGCATTGCTGTTTCGTTATTTATTGTATTAGCCGCGAGTACCGTATCAGTGGCCCAGATGGGAAGAGGTGTGCATGATGTTACACCCATCACTTATGCCCCGCAGCAATTCACAGATGACATGCATATAAGCAGAGGTGGACAGCTCTATGATAACTGGTGGAAAACAGCGCCGGAGACTAAAAAGCCCAAAGGAGACCATCCGCTATGGAGGACACAGACCAGCAATAAGCGAAGCGGATATTCCACGTACCGCTGCAAGGAGTGCCACGGATGGGATTACCGCGGCAAAGACGGCGCGTACGGGAAAGGGTCGCATTATACTGGTTTCATCGGAGTGTACAAATCGTCTCAACAAATGTCTATCAAGGAGCTTGAGGCCGCCCTCAGGGGATCCACAAACAAAGAACACGACTTTTCCGTATATCTGGGCAGTGAGGATATCGCTGACCTTGCACTGTTCATGAAAAAGGGAATAATCGACCTTACAGGATTCATAAACTCTGACGGTTCGGCGGTTGGCGGGAATGCGGCTGCGGGAAACACTATGTTCATGAACAGCTGCACGCATATGTGCCACGGTCACAACGGAACCGCAATAAACTTCGGGGATGAAGACAAGCCTGAGTTCGTCGGTACCGTTGCAAAGAAAAACCCCTGGGAATTTATTCACAAGACAAGGGCAGGGCAACCGGGAACAAGGATGCCCTCAGGGATCGTCCATAAATGGAGTGACGATGACATCCTTGACCTTCTGGCATATTCAATGACATTACCGGAAGCCCTGCCTGAAGCCGGCTGGTTCACCCGGATGATGAGACGCATGGGGATGGGTCAGCATGACTGGTTTATCCCTGATGACAGCAGGGGGTTCGGGCCGTCAATGGAATAACCGTAAGATAATTTCAAAAGGTTCTTCTGCCTCCTATATTACGTCCCATGTTTATTACACGATAGCGTACAATGTAAGATCCGGCTCAGGGGTTTAGAGTATGCAGACAACCGGTTGAGAAGTTCTTTTCGTGCTTAATACGCCATATAATAATTTACTTCCTTCCGCATCCTGACCATCTCTTTTAAAGTTATGGGCTTAAAGAACTTGTTTGAGATTTTTTTGAGAGGATCAACCGGACTTCCAATTTTAGAGACAATGAGAAATCCGGTGTTGATATAATATTCAACGCCCCGGTCTTTTAACATTATCAAAAAGTCTCCGTATGTCTTTGGAACAAAATCAATGGAGACATCAAACTGCTTTGCCAGGGCCTGTCTTAAATTCTCCGGAATGTTATAACCTTCAATATCATCCTTGCCATTCCACCCCATTTTATACGTGTTAACTGCGTCCGCGTCTACAAGCACCTGCACTTTATGACCTTCCTCCAGTGCAGCCCACATAACATTATATGCAACACATATCTGCGCATCGTCTTTTTTGAGGCTTGTTTTAAGATGGATAAGAAAAGTCTCTTTTTCTTCAGCTGCCTGTACAAATGATGGAATAAGCAACAGAATTAAAATTAATGTGTAACAAAAAAGTCTCTTCATCTTTTCCCCTCCTCTTATATATCTTTATGAACAGCATCCCTCAACATACTGACGGACTGAACAGGCGCGAGCCTCCTGGACTCGTCTTTAAACATCCTTCAGTAAATCCCCGGGATTTCTCCCGGCAGGATAGCAACTTCATTTATCAGCACAGAAGGCGACCCCAACAAACCTTTTCTTTTGAGGACGTATGAACTCAGTTCCAATAAAATATTCAGTAATTATGCTTCTAAGTCCCTTTTCTTTTCTTCGAACTCTTCTTTATTTATTTCTCCCTTGGCATACCGAGTCCTCAGGACCTCCAGAGCTTCATCCTCTGATTTTGTCCCGTCTTTTTTATCGGTTGACAGCACAACCCACCGGATGAGAAAAATGATCCCCACAATCACAGCGATCCAGAAAGCCATCATGATGATGGACCAGCCCCATCCCATACCATAACCCCAGTTCATCATCCCGGGTCCCATCATACCCTGGCCCATCTGGGTATAGCCATACACCGAAGTTAGAGACAAAATAAATATACTTATTATAAATATCCTTTTCATAGAATCCTCCTTCTTCGTCGGAATCCACATAAATCCATTTCCCGGCATATGGATTCTTTCTCTTATTAACTATGTATCACTTTAAACAATTAAATACAATTAAATTATGAAGGAATTTGGAAATGAGCAGGGAAACCCGGCATAAAGTTTCCCTGCTGTCCTGCGGTCTTCATTACAATGATTTGCCGAGTCCTGCTGCCTTTAGCGTAGCCTCATCAGGTCCTCTTCCTTTACAGCAGTCAGCAAGCTTACCATCAATTACCACTGCAGGCACGGAACGGATGCCGAGGGTTTTCGCCCTTTCGGCAACATCAGGTGTTTTCATGTCCAGTACATTTACTTCACACGATGGACATGTGAGATCGTTCACCAGATTAATCGTGTCGTCGCAGAGGGGGCATCCCGCACTGAAGACCTCTATTTTCCTTTTGTCTGTCATGTCATAACCTCTCTTTTTTTATTTTTCCAATGCCTCTAAAATAGGGCATTCATCTGCAGGGCCTTCACCGCTGCATGCCTTAGTCAGTTTATTCAAGACTTTTTTAATGTGCTGCAAGTCTTTGATCTTACACTCTACGTCTGACATCTTTGCCTCTGCTTTCATCTTAATGTCTGAGCATGTTGTTTTCGGGTCAATCTTTAATGAAAGCAATTCATCAATTTCATTTAATGAAAATCCCAGGTTTTTTGCACGCTTGATAAACAGAATGCGTTTTGACGTTTCATCAGAATACTCGCGATATCCGGAGTCCCTTCTATGGGGTTTGGGAATAAGCCCTCTTCTTTCGTAGTAACGGATTGTCTCAATATTCACATCAGTTTTTTTTGCCAGTTGGCCTCTTGTTAACGTATCCATTTCCTCACCTCTTAATTACATTATAAACCCTGTACGTAAGTACAGAGTCAAGGGTCGACTATAAAATACCAAAGTTGTAATAAATTTAATTGCCTGATGATGAACTGCCGTATTCCGGGATATAGCTTAACAGATAACATAGCAGGGGAAATCGGTACAGGGCGCAATCTGAAGCATTACCATCATGAAGTCAACCTCACTGCCCTGGACTTCAGTTATGCCATGCTCAGGCGTTCGATGAAGAGGGCCCGGGATGCCAGATGCAGAGTCACTTTTGTTCAGGAAGATGCCTGTTCTATGCAACAAATTGCCTCGGGCAATTTCGATTGGGTTCTGGCTACCTTTCTCTGCTGTGTGATACCGGAAGAGCTCCAGCGCCAGGTTATCAGGCAGTTTGCCAGGGTATTGAAACCCGGCGGAAGGTTCCGGCTTATCAAGATGATTTACTCAAAAAAACCGTCGCTGAAAAAGAGGCAGGATCTATTCATCCCGTTTGTGGAAAGGGTATACGGGGCTCGTTTTGACCGCAATACCATGAAACACGTGAAGGAAACGGAAAAGTTATAAATAACCGGCACGCGCTTTCTCAAGCACGACATCTATCTGATGATCGAGGGTGTCCGTGAGGATTAGCCAGATAACCAGTTCTGGATTAACAAATTTCAATTGGTTTATACATTATGTATGACGGGATCCCATGGTCTGACCTGATGATTTATCAGGATCCGCTATTGATAGGTAACTAACCGGAATTTAAGGGGCCAATAAATAATAAAACCATCATATTTCTTTATCTACATTAACTTTTGAGATTCAGGAGAAGATGGATTATTATGATTTCCTTCTTTTTCTGATTTATCGGGCGAATGACTGTGCTTCCCGTGCATTAACTTCATATCTCCCACTAAACCTATTCCGAATCCTGTTGCCGGTGCGATGACCGTCCAGGGACCGCCCAGAGATTGCCCAACATAGAGTCCACCAATAAGACCTGCGCAGCACAGCATAAATCACACCTCCTTTGATTATATTTTTTGTCTTAATTACAGGATATCCCGAATTTGTGAAGAAATGATGAATACAGGAACCAAATACTGCAAGATGATCGATGATTACCTGTGTTTAAAATTCATGACTCAGTCACTGAGGACGGCTAGCTGCCTGAGGCTTTTTTCTTCGCCTGTAGATACCCTGAATACTCCATATCGCCATAAGTACCAGAACAGCCAGTATTGAAAAGGTGAACAGCCATTCGGAATATTCCTTCATCTTTTCCATCTCAAATCCAAAGACCGTATACACAATTGTAGCCGGGAGCATTCCAATGCCGGTTGCAATGATAAATGATCGAACCTTCATGCTGCTGAGACCTGCCGCATAACTGATGAAATCAAATGATATAAAGGGAAGGAGACGGGCGGTGAGAATTACCCTGAAGCCGTATTTACTGCTCAGGCGGTCAATATATTCGACGGCCTGTTTATGGTTATGAACTCTCTTTGATACACTCCTGTAAAACAGACGGGACATCACGAATGAAACAAGGGCCCCGCACATGGCGCCGGTCCATGATATGACCGTACCCCAGAATACGCCAAAAACCATACCATTTGCTGCTGTAATCAGGAATGCAGGCAGCGGAGCGATAATTGCCTGCAAGGTCATCAAAGTAATGCTCATTAAGGGAGCGGCAACTCCCCATGACAGGATCAATGCCTTTATATCCTCAAGTGACTCATCGGCAAGAATAACACATGTTTTCTGGATGTGATGATGTATTGAGAAAAAGATCGCGAGATACGCGGCAATGGATAACAGGAGAAGAATGAGTATCTTTGGTCTGCTGATGTCAAACCTTGCATACACAAAACCGATGAAGAGGACGCCCAAAAACAGTAAAGACAGGTCATAAATTCCCACGGTATTCCCAGCTACTGGCTACACAATGAATCAGTGATTGTCATCGTGCCGGACCCTGTTTGAATCCGAAAGTGATTGAATGTAGTTTACTAAATCCCATATTTGATTCTCACTTAGTATATTTTCCCACGCTGGCATTGATCCCCTGCCATTTTCGATTTTCCATGCAAAGTCACCATCTGAATGTATCCCTGACATTTTTTTCAAATTTGGCGGCTCAGGAGTTAACACGGCAGCAGCGGGACCATTTCCCTCCGCATTCTCTCCATGACAGGACATACAATTGTTACGATAAAGATCTCTGCCACGATTTATAGAGTCCGTCTCTCTCTATATCGGGTTTTTTCGTTTTCCTGCTTCCTCAGGAGCCAACCAATGTCCGTCACCTTTATCCCTTTTCGAAACCTTTTGATCGTCCCAAGGAATCCCGCCTGCCAAGGCACTTGCAGATAAAGCCACCGCCAATAAGACGATACACAGACTGTTTTTCATGGATACCTCTTATCCCTGTTTGCCTTGAAGATATTCTGTTGAATTTATGTTATTAATATGGCTTAATCAGCGCAATATCTGCTCTTCTGTACTATTAATGATTTCTTCGTGATTATGTAGCAAAGAGAATTCAAAGTCAAGAAAAGTGAGTACGCTTGTTCCTTTGCCATAATACATTTGTAACATTTTCCTTTTCTTCAATTTATGTTGTCTCTGATCCATTATATTTTTCACCTCCTTTCCCTTTCACTTGAAATGATTGTCAGGACTTCCGGCATCACCATTAAATGCTGGTATTGTCGCCCCTTTACCGCGAATAATTAACTATTCCCTTCAAATGCTCTTCTACTGCGTGTTTATCATACGACGTTTGCTTCCATAGAAAGGGAATATCGACGATTTCACCCGGATATTTAATTGAATAGAGCATATCGAAAGCCTTTATCAATACTGCTCTTTGCTGGGGAATATTAAAGGGCTCTCCCAGCGGATGGCCAAAAGGCCAATTCAGATAAATTGTTCTCGGCGGTTTAACTTTCTCGGTAAATTTTCTCATAATCGATATCCCGATCGTCGGAATCCCCGCTTTTTCAATCTCCCGCTG
>JBFKMY010000122.1:0-6976 GCA_041629615.1 Thermodesulfovibrionia bacterium
AAGCAAAAAAATCCGCAAAAGATGTCCTGGAATTTTATAAAAAAACATTTACATCCGCAGGATGGAACATCGAAAATACAATGAGCATGCCGCAAATGCAGATTCTCAATGCAAAAAAAGATGGCAGAGAAATAATGATGCAGGTTGCGGAAGATGACGACAAAACACACATTCAACTCATTCTACAGAACAGATCATAATGTCCTGATAAGGTCCACGCTATGGATTACATGCTATATAAACGTATTCTTCTTCACTGCGTGAATTGCCGCCAGTAGTTTGACGAAAATCAGCATTTTTTTAAAAAATCCCTGTATTTTCCTGCGCTGTCTTTTTATTTGCCAGGCCTGACAGGAATTTTCTCCGGATATTCCCTTATATTAACCCCTTGATTTATAACCTATCGCCATATCTTTTATCATGCCATTATTGCATTATCGAAGTTTTCCCCCAGGAAAAATCATAAGTAGGCATGATACTTGCAGAATTACCCTTTAGACAGCAAATAAACAACGAACAGGCAAAGGAGGTGAACTTATTTTATAAACGTGCCTCAGTAAGGAACGGAGGGTAAAATGCTCGAGATTGAAGCAAGACATGAACAGTGCACCATTTGCAAACATGAGTATACGTCAATTCATACTGAAGTTATGCCAGGCGTTAAAATTTATGTTTGTGATACCTGCCTGGAAGCTGCAAAGCACAATTTTATATGGGTTTGCATGAGCTGTGGCCAGGTCTTTTTACGACCTAAAAAACTGGTCATCGAAAGAATGCAGGACATTGAACTCAAAAAAGCTTATATTCTTTGTGAAGACATGCAAATGATCCAGGGGATCGATATATGTGTGGCATGTGATCCGGAAGGAATTATGAACTACATGGATGCGCAAAAAACAGCAACCTGCTGATCAATGCGACAATTAGTGTCAATAATGACATAGAATGACATGTTGCGGAGCTGCATGCAATAATCCAGATGTGACTTTACTGCAAGTGTAATCGCATGTCCCGACTTAATCTATATTATATCTCGAGTAAGAATTTCCAGGAAACAAATAACAATAACTAAAGATCCAAACTTCCCGCAATAATTATTTTTGTAATTTGGAATTTCTCATTTTTGATTTATTTGTATTTTGGAGCCTGGTATCTGACGCTTATTATGATGTGTGGAATCTCGGTTTTCACGCCATATCACAATTTTCATTCCCTTTAATCCCCTTCAAACTCGGTCAGACAATAGATTTTATATTTCCTTTCCTTTAACTTCTTTTCCCCTCCTACGTCAGGAAGATTAACGATAAAGGCCATCTCTGCAACCACTCCCCCAAGTTTTTCAATTAACGTAGCAGCTGCAAGAGCAGTACCACCTGTGGCAAGGAGATCGTCCACGACGAGCACTTTTAGTCCTTTCTCTACTGCATCCCTGTGGATCTCGACGGTATCGGTGCCGTACTCAAGTTCATACTCATGGCGCTCCACCTCACCGGGGAGCTTGCCCACTTTTCTGATAGGAACAAACCCTTTACCGAGTGTGTAGGACAGGGCCCCACCGATGATAAAGCCCCTCGCTTCAATTCCAACAATAATGTCAAAATCAACTTCACCTGTGATGTATCTTTGTGTGAGGGTGTCGATAACAAGTCTGAATCCTACAGGGTCTTTTATAAGTGTAGTGATGTCCCTGAACATGATCCCCTTTTTGGGGTGGTCCGGTATTGTCCTGATTTTAGATTTAATTGGCATAGGTTTCTCCTTTACACTATTCCGGCTTCAGACAACAGGCTGCAGTATTCCGGACAGATAATATTTCTCTCCCCGCCTCTTGCCAGTCGCCTTTATTTATCTGACACAGATGTCCTCATATTCTTTAAGTTGTGGAATCACATCCAGAAAAAGATCTATTACATTACTGGCGTTTTTCTTCATGACCGCTTCAATCATCTCCCATGTAACAGGCTCCTCTTCTTCAATCCAGCAGTCATAGTCCGTAGACATGGCTATTGCTGCATAATGCATCTTTTTTTCTCTTGCCAGAACGACTTCAGGGAAGGTGCTCATGTTAATAACATCAGCATTCCAGCTTCTGTACAAGTGGCTCTCCGCCTTGGAAGAAAAACGGGGCCCTTCAATTGTGATGACCGTTTTGTTTTTATGGAACGGCAGGCCCCTTTTTTCTGCAGACAGGGAAAGTAAATCGATCAGGTCCCTGCAGAAGGGCTCCGCCATTGACGTATGCACTACGACGTCCTCATCGAAAAACGTCGTCTCCCTTTTTTTTGTATGGTCAATGAATTGATGGGGGAATACCAGGTGTCCGGGCGCTATCTCTTCACGCAATGAACCCACTGCCGTGGAAGCGAGGACATGGGTGCAGCCCTGTTCTTTCAAAGCAAGAATATTGGCCCTGAAATTGACTTTCGTAGGAAATATGGAATGGTCTCTCCCATGCCGTGCTATGATGACCACGTCGACCCCTTCAATGGAGCCGCACATGAGCACAGAAGAGGGATACCCGCAGGGGGTGTCAACTGAGATCTCTTTTGCATCCTTCAAAATATCCGGGTCATCAAGTCCTGAACCGCCGATTATGCCTACTTTTATCATTTATATCTCCTTGCGTTTCTTTGATTAACGATCCTTAAGGAAGATGATACAATCACGGAATTTTTTATTATAGATGTTCTCCGGTCATTATTCAACAATCAGAGTTCTGTATAAACGGTAAAATATATATCGGTACCGCCCCCGTCAGTAACGCCCCGGGCGATTCCTAATGCAGGGGTGATCTTCATTTTATATCCGAGTGTAATGTCCATACGCGCTTCAATACCGATACCCGCCGAAAAATCGTTTATGTCAAATCCTTTATGAAAACCCCATACATTTGCCGCATCTGCAAAGGCAGCCAGATGCACCCTGTCCCAGAAAAAGGGTTTTGTATTCCATCCTCTGAGAATGTATTTTACGGGGGCCCTGTATTCCAATGTCCCCTTTATTACATGCCTGCCTGTTTCAAAAC
Source organism: Thermodesulfovibrionia bacterium (assembly GCA_041629615.1). Lineage (GTDB taxonomy): Bacteria > Nitrospirota > Thermodesulfovibrionia > UBA6902 > UBA6902 > JBFKMY01. The sequence goes on from JBFKMY010000122.1 coordinate 3,026, forward strand.
CGGAAGAAAACCCCCTGATGGAATATACATTCAGAACAGAAGGCGTTCCCCCGATCTGATACGCCTGCTGGGCAATAAGGTCACCGTCAGACCATGCACCTTTCAGGTTAACATAGAGGACATGGTGTTTTTTCATTCCTATGTACTCGTCATAGTCAATGCCAATTTCATTCCGGTCCAGGCCGCTCTCAAGGTCTCTGTCATATCGCCTGTAGATCAGGGACACATTTCTTCCCTCCTCCCTGCTTATTGAATAGGGATATTTCACTGTACCATTGTATCCAAGACCGATAAACACACTGTCTCTCCTGCCTTCATATACTTCAAGACCCTGAACTGTCCTGTCCTCTCTATCGGAAAGGTGCCCTGCCCTCCCATAATGATATCCCGCGGTAAGACGAAGTGCTGAATCAATCGTGCTGTAAAGGGGGACACTCAACCCTGCTACCAGACCACTCTGTCTTTCATAATAGTCTTCTTCATCATCGAAAAGTTCAAAATATGAAAAGGGGAGGGAATAGGAACGGACAAAAAACGTTGGAGTCCACCGGTCATAGATATAATGCACATCATAGTACCCGTCACCGCCTATGCCGATACCTCCCTGTGCGATATACGTATGATATCCAAGGACATCCTGTCCTGCAGTGAAGGCCCCAAACACAGCTCCGTCATGATCAAAGGTAAGGGCTGGAAGCCAGAATTTCGGCATCAGGGTTTTCAGGGGACAATAGGGAATCGGTCCTTTCGCTGCGGGGGAAGGAAGCGGTTCTTTCTCATTTGGAGCATCACTGGTTCCCTTTTTCACAGTCACATCAGTCCAGGAAGGCGCAATCCCGGGGCTTAACGTGGATGTCCATTGCCCGGGATCATAAGGCATGGCCGCAACAAAAAATCCCTTGGCGCTGTAACCGGAAAAAAATATCCTGTCATCTCCGGTGGACACCTCTGGTTGAAAAGCACCCCCCAATACATGAGAGATCTGATAAATCTCTTTATCGGCAAGGGAACAGGCAAAGAGGTTAAACACGCCGGTCCGGTCCGTCGAATAGATAATAAATTTTCCGTCAGGAGACCATGAGGGATAAAGGTTATCGTCCCTCGTACTCACCAGTGTCTCTATGGTCTTTGTCCCGGTATGAAGCAACTCTATTGAAGTGTTGCCTGCATTATCACGCTTTGAAAAAACAACGAACCGTCCGTCTGCAGACCATCGCGGTGACGATAAAGCAGAATTGTGCAGATCGGTCATTACCTCAACCGATCCGGATTCGTTTGAGAAAAAAGCAATATTCTGCCGTCCTGCCCGGACTTTTACAAATACGATGAGTTTCCCGTCTGAAGATATATCAATGTCCTTTGCCCGCGCATTTTCCGTAATTCTCCTTACCGAACGCTTTTCAAGACTGTAGGAATAAATATCCTGATACAGGTTATAGCTGTTTCTACGTTCAGCCTGCGTAAAATAGAGATGCGCGCTGTCAGGGGACCAGGAAAGGCCATGATCGGAGGGAAATCTTCTTACCCTGTGTAGTTCTTCGCGCGTTTCTGCATTGAGGATGACAATTTCCTCATGATCATGAGGGTCTCTTCTGTTGACGGCAAGATAACGACCGTCAGGAGAAAGCCGGGGGTTTGTAACATTCTCGCCCCTGACCGGGATCCTGGTAAATGCCGTGAGGGGCCGTATGTTCAGCTGCTGCACCTTATTGGTCTGTTCCTCCTTGAGTTCTTTGATCATGTTTCTGTATAGCCCTGTGTAATGGGACCCTGTGAGCCGCACAGCGGGAGCGGTGATGAAAAAGGGAAACCGTCCTGCATGCGCTATGCTCAACTCACCAAGTGTTTCTTTCCTTTCCCTTTCGGCAATGTATTTTTCAAGCAGCATGCCATAAAGGTAGGGTATCTTTCCGGACGGCCAGAACGGTACGTCTCCATTGAGCTGATCAATCCGGGGAAGAGTGTCTTCAACAACGGCCATTCTGAATATCATTTCAACGTACGAGCTTCGCCCCCTCCCCGATGAAGTGAATTCCGTCTCAGCCCATGTGGCAATTCCCTCGGCCCACCAGTCCGGCATGAGGACATTGGGAGGCGCAGCAGCTAAAAACAGGAGGAGGGAGAAAGGATCAGCCACCGGCAGAGGCTTCCCGAAGATCTTTCTTGTAATAGTCGAATACCCCTTTGCAGGGTCCAGTGTGAGTATATGGGCATATTCATGGAGCAGGACCAGTTCCAGCCAGTCGTCATACTCTCCCGTTGTCATATCAGGCAGCGGCGGGACTGCAAATATGTACATCGCATTATAGGGAAGAACGGTTGCCATACCATTGGCAAAATCCATATTGTCGATCAGGACTACCTGTGTCTTTTCCGCTGGAAACCATTGGAAGAGGGGCGACAATTGATCATGTATGTCTTCTGAAAGAGCAGCGGCCCTGATGGCCATTTTGTCCAGTCCCTGATGATAATGAAAGACAAAATGCTCGCTCTCGATTGTTGAGAACCTGAAGGACGGGTCTATGACCGCGGGATACGTCCGGTGTGGATTAAGCAGAAGCATCCCGGTGAGGAATGAGGACATAATCAGGACACGAAACAGGAGCGATAGTTTTTTCATAATGATCAAGGAAAATTTTGTGCTCTACTATAAAATATCTGGCTGAAAAAGTTAATAGTGAAGCTACTGCCGATTTCCAAAGGGGGAAGTGCAGGGAGAAATTTGCATCCCCGTTTTAATAACATGTGTTAACTTGTTATACTAATCAAGGGAGATCAGGGGAAGGTCAGCAATGATAAGTCGCCATCTTGAGAGAAGAACGGCAAAAAGAATTCCTGTTCGCATCGATGCATTTTTATTGACCGGAAACCATACGTACGCAGGATTCATAGAGAATGTGTCTGAGGATGGTTTTGAGTATTTCATCCCCTCTTTCATGAAAGGTCCTGATGATATTCATAAGGGGAATACCGTCGAGATCTATTTCCAGATGTTTTCGGGTGAAGTACTCCATCTGTTCTGTGAAGTGAAATGGCTCTCCGATAGATCACCCGTTGGGAAACCATTAACTGTAGGAATGAAAACAACAGACCTTCCTTTCCCGTTCCGGGGCTTCTTAAGGACGCTCGATATCGTAAATGTCAATTGACTTTTTGGTGAAGGCCTTTTCCCAGTCGCCGCCTGCCCTGCGCGATGCTCACACCTGCCTGGAACAATTGATATGAAAAACAAAACATCAGGCCATGAGCTCCATCATGAAATCTTTGGTTCTGTCCTTGACAGAAGCGAAATGGCCCCCTTTCTCTTATTAAAGTCACAGGATTACACGTCCTCTCTCAATCAGGCGACCAGGATGATGGGCAACCGCGGCTTTGATACCTTCGGCACAGATGAATTGCAGGAAAGTGAAAAAATACGGGCGCAGAAATATATCGCACAGGTCTTCAAATACTTTTCCTTTTCAATGCTCCCCTTTATCAGGGGCCAGCTTGCGCTGCTCAGGGCCTTGCATTCCCGCAATTATGACCTGTACCGGGATTGTCTGAAGGCCGTTGATGACATGGATTCGACGCTGAACAGTCCGCAGTTTCGAGAGATCATTGAAGAAGACCCGCGCCATCTCTTTCTGCTGGCATCGTCAGGAAAGTATGAGCGGGTTTTTTACGGATACAGGGGACAAAACATGAACATCCCGAAAGACTGGCAGCAGACAGCCTGCTCCATTCTCAAGATGGCCCATCTTATCAAGTCAATTGAAGAGGACAGTCAGGATATAAATGATTATGCCCAGCTGGGATTATTTCTGGATATGCAGGGACAAAACCTTGATGACCTGTATCATTACAACTGGAATAATCCGGACCATCTTCCTGAAAGTGAGGCGGCACAGCGCGCCTTTGTAAAAATTTCCACTTTTTTTCACAAGCTCCAGGAATCGCTCACAGCGGGCA
>JBFKMY010000123.1:0-6926 GCA_041629615.1 Thermodesulfovibrionia bacterium
ATTCCGCACATATCAGCAAGCTCCCTGATACGGGGATCTGTACGGGATGCGGGGATCTTCCGCACGTCAGCGACAAACCTCAAATAATCATATACAAGCATGTCCGGATAGAGCGGTGCTGATTCAGGGAGGTATCCGATCAGTGTCTTGATTTCTACGGGGTGATCATGGATATTTAAATCTTTGATTGATATATTCCCTTCCGTGGGCCGCAGATAACAGGTAAGGATCCTCATGGTCGTTGTCTTGCCCGCGCCGTTCGGGCCAAGGAGACCGAGGATTTCTCCCCTTTTGATCTCAAAACTGATATTATCGACAGCGCAGGAACCGCCGTAGTATTTTGTCAGATTTTCAATAGTGATCATGGATATTTTCTTCCTTTATAACAGGACAATTCCTTACGAACACTCATTTTAAAAAAAGTAATAAATAAATTTCAATACCCCGCTTCACTGCTTAATTACGACAGCGCTGTCATGCCTGATAATCATTTCTGTCTCCCCAAATTGCAGGGGCGACCCCGCGGGTCGCCTCCTGATTATTGTTGCGATCATCACAAGGGGCGAAGCACCACCCCCCTGCAGTATTACCGCCGGCAGTGATGCCTCCTATTCAACAGTCACCGTTGTTTTATCGACGCCGGAATTGCCCGTCTGCGGGTCAAAGGCGTAAACGATTACTTCGTATGTCCCCTTTTTTGTGACCGCGGCTTCGCCCTGGAATGTGCTCGGTGCCGCATAGGACATGGACACAGAATCGATAATCCTGCCGTCATATTTGATAAGCGCCTTAATGTCATATTTACCGGAATCCCATAACCCGCCCGGGGTCAACGGGCATCCTCATATCATGACGATGCCAGCCTCTATGGGTATGGCTGCGCTGTTGTTGACGAGCTGTGCCTTTGCAGGAGTCCGGGCATCAATGGAAAACCCGGGGATTTCTATGATAACGCCCTCTCCCGCTATGTCTTTCCCGGGTATGAGCCACATTTGCGTTGAACTCTCAATCATATTATCTTTATACATATAGGGGGCCGCAGCCGTGATTGTTATTAATGTCGGTTCATGGATATCAAGAGATGTTTCAAACCGGGCGGCGCCGTCTGCTATTCTGCCAAACCTTGTCTTTGGTTCCATCATTATTGTTTGTGTATTTCCGGTATCGCCGGCCGTCAATCCCTCGGCGAGGACATTACCTGTCTTACTGTCCCTGATGACAACCAGGGCCCCTCCCATTTTTGTTCCGACAAATTTCGCGTCCTTTGACTGGGCCCGTATCACGAGTTTTGTCTCAACAGCTTCCGCAACACCGAATAGCAAAACGATGGACATCAGTATTCCCGGTACAAGTCCTTTTTTCATCATACTCCTCCTTACAGCAATAATGTGAATTTAATATAACGGACAGGTCCGCTGTGTACTCCCAAAAGAGTCTATCAATATTCGTCTAAAGATGCAATTAATTTCTTGAACAATAAACAGAGATTAATATATTATTAGGAACTTATTATTGACACTTCACCGGATAAACTGCTGCACCATGGTTATACTTCCGGATCTGATCCCCGCATGTACGGAATGGTGAAAACTCATGGATTGTGCACAGGGAACTTCTGTGAGGAAAGGGGAGAATATATGCATAACCTCATAAGCTTTGCCGGAATATTTGTTTTAATGGCCCTCGCATGGGCGTTTTCTGTGAACAGGCGGGTCGTGAACTGGCGCTTGATTATCTGGGGATGCATCCTGCAATTACTCTTTGCCCTCTTCATATTTGTTGTGCCCGCGGGGGCCGACCTGTTTATGTTTATCAATAACGTTCTGGTAAAAGTTATCGATGTTGCGGGCGCAGGGACAAAATTTCTCTTCGGGAGGCTTGCCCTTCCCCCCGGCGCAACGAACGAATGGGGGGAAGAATCCCTGGGGTTTATCTTTGCCGTTCAGGTGCTTCCCCAGATAATATTCTTCGCGGCACTCATGGCTGTTTTATATTACATCGGAATCATGTCGTGGCTTGTAAGGATGTTTGCAAAGATCTTCACCAGGCTCATGGGGGTCAGCGGGGCCGAATCCCTCTGCGCATCGAGCAATATTTTTGTCGGCATTGAATCAGCGACCACGATCCGGCCTTACCTTGAGAAAATGACCCGGTCAGAGCTGTGCACGATCCTCACGGCAGGCATGGCGACTATTGCCTCTACTGTTCTGGCTGTCTATATCGTCATACTCCAGAAACAATTCCCCACCATTGCAGGCCATCTGGTTTCAGCATCTTTCCTTTCAGCGCCGGCAGCCATAATCATGTCAAAACTGTTGATGCCTGAAACAGAAACACCCGAGACCCTCGGGACAGATGTCATGCCCTGTTATGAGAGAGAATCCTCTTTCATTGAAGCAATTATTAACGGGTCCAATGCCGGGCTCAGGCTGGCTGTCGGCGTCGTAGCATTGCTCATTTCTTTTCTCGGTCTTGTGGCACTGGCAGATTATATCGTGAGCAGCGGGGGGGCAAAGGTGAATGACCTCCTGGGATTCGGTATTGACTGGTCACTTAAGGGGCTCCTGGGATATGTGTTCTATCCCTTTACCCTGGTCATAGGCGTTCCCCCCTCTGATGCGCTGGAGATAGCAAAGGTGATCGGTGAGCGGCTCATTGTAACAGAGACGAAATCCTACATGGACCTGGCGGCACTCATGGACGCCGGGGCCCTGAAAGACCCGAGGTCCGCCTTCCTGGCCACCTATGCCCTGTGCGGATTTGCCCATGTAGCTTCTCTGGCCATATTCGTGGGAGGGATTGCGGCACTTGTCCCGGCGAGAACAGCTGACCTTTCAGCAGTCGGCCCCCGTGCCCTGCTTGCTGCAACCCTTGCCTGCCTGATGACCGCTTCCATTGCAGGGTCTTTTTTCAGCGGAGGATCAATTTTACTGGGCAGGTAATATGTCTGAACCGAAAAAGTATGATGTAATAATTGCCGGTGCCGGCCCCGCAGGCTCCACAGCAGGATACATTTTAAGCAGATCAGGCTTTTCCGTTTTAATAATTGACAGACACTCCTTCCCGCGAAATAAATTATGCGCTGGACTGATTACGGATAAAACGGTCAGACTTCTCCAAAGGGTGTTCGGCGAGACAGGAGCGTCTCTTAAAGAAAAGGAAATAATAAATTATGAATCCAGCAGGTATGAAGTCTTTTTTAAAAAGAAACCCCTGGTCCGGAGGGACATCAGCATTCCTTTCAGGTTTACCGACCGCTCTGTCTATGATCACTTTCTTTTGAACAAGGCCCGGAACGCAGGGACCGAACTTTTGGAGGATGATGGGGTACGGTCCCTTGATATGCTCAGAAGCACGGTGACCACCTCACGCGGACGGAAGTTTGCAGCAGGCATCATCATCGGGGCCGACGGGGTCAACAGCCGTGTCAGGAGGAGCTTTCCCGTGGACCTGTTCGGCAGGGAAGACTGGGTCGAAAACCTGGCGGTAGGTCATGAAATCGCTCCGGGCCGTGCGTCCCTCGGGAAGCAGATAAACGCGCCCATGATTTTCTTTGGTTTCATCGATTGCGGATATGCCTGGATATTTCCCAACAGGGAACGATTGAAAATCGGGATGTGCGCTTTGAATAAAGGCAGCAGAAAGGAAATACTCGCGGCCTTCAGGACCTTCCTTTCATCAATTGATATCCATGGCGCCCAAGAGGAAAAAGTGGACAGTTATGTCCTGCCCTACGGCAACTTCCTGCCCTCTCCGGTATTCAGAAATGTGGTGCTCGTCGGCGATGCAGCAGGATTCGCAGACCCGTTACTCGGGGAAGGAATTTACTTTGCCCAGAGGAGCGCTGAGCTTGCATCACTCTCAATAGTAAATGCCTGCAGGGGGATAAAGGGTCCGGAGAAGGTCCGGGAGTCCGTGTCACACCGCTATCTGCAGTTATTACAGGAACACATTTATCCGGAGCTTCTCTATGCCGGGAAAATCCGGCATGCTATTTTTTCCTGCTTTAATAAGTTCCGGTATATGCCGCTGAAAATAGCAATGACCATTCTTGGGGACAAACCCGCGGAAGCTGTTCACGGGATCAGATCATATAAATGGATGAAGAAGCGGAAATGAAATGCCTACTTCCCTCCTTTCATATTCTGCTTCCTCACTTCATCCTTTATCCGTCTGATATGCCCCCTTCCCAGCCCTTTCACTTCACACCCAAGTTCAAAATACCTCCTGATCCTGTCATCATCGAGTATTCCGAAACAGTCGATTATCGCGCAGGTATTGCCGACCATTTTCACCACCATGTCAGGATCAAGGTCAAGATACTGTTCATGCCGGACCGCAAAAATGACCGCATCAGCCCCTTTAAAAGCGGACTTGAGCTCCTTCTCCATCCTGAGACTGGCAAGCCTTTCCTGATTGCGGAAAAACCTGCTCAGGCTGTGTCCCGGCTTCGGATACGTGTCCTGTGCCTCAAACTCCCACCAGTGCGTCAGATAGGGATCATGCACCCTTAATTCAGCCCCCATTTCCGTGAGTTTTCGAACGATCACCTCGGAGCCGCTGTACCGTGTGTCACCGACATCTTCCCTGTATGAGGCTCCGAGGAGGAGGATCTCCGCTGCGGCAATGGGCCGGCTCATGTTTCTCAGGGCGTCTCTGGTAAGCTGTCCGACATGCAATGAACGTGTATCATTGATATTAATGGCAAGGGGGGTGATCTTGAAAATATCGTCTTCAAATCCGTGGATGTGCTTGTATGCCCACACGCCCAGACCGCCGTCTTTGGGCAGACAGTATCCCCCGATGCCGGGGCCGGGAAAAATAATATTACTGTGTGTAGGACGGACCTTAATGGCGTTTATCACTTTCATAAGGTCTACACCGTTACGTTCCGCAAAGAGACTCCATTCATCAAGAAACGCGAGTATCGTGGCCCGGTAGCTGTTTTCCACTATTTTAGCTGTCTCCGATTCTATAGGTTTATCAAGAACAGTCAGCGGATAATCATCGGTATTCAATACATCGTTGAGGAATTTAACGACCCTGTTCCGGGCCTTCCCGTTAATTCCGCTGCATACACGCCAGAAGTCCCGGATACTTGCAACGTAATCCTTCCCGGGCATGACCCTTTCAAAACTGTGTGCCAGCAATGGATCTGACTTGATACCGCGCTTTTGAAAGACCTTTTTCATGATCGGGTATGCAATCTGCTCCGTTGTCCCGGGGGCGACGGTCGTTTCAATCAGGACGAGTGCATTGGGAGAAACATGCTCAGCCATGATAGCAAGGGATGACTCCAGGGCTTCCATGTCGGCAAAACCGTTACGGACATTACCGATATCATCTTTAAGATAATCGCATTGAACATCAACTATCACAACATCGGCAAGGGAAAGGACCTCATGGGTGAAGGTTGCCGTGAGGTTTTTTTTCTCCTTTACGCACCGTGCAATCATCGGGGCAAGCTCCTTGTCTTCAGATATGACCGGGGAAATTCCTCTGTTGAGTATCGGGATCTTCCAGTAGCTTCTTGCGCTCGGTCTCTGCATCCCGACAACAAACTTATTCGTCTTTCCCTTCCCGTCCACCGTATCAGCTACAACTGCTGCCATGGCAACGCCCACAAAGCCGACTCCCATGACAACGACGATCTCGCGGTCCATTTTTTTCTGTCTGGCTACTTCTCGTTTAAGCCGCGTAAATTCCTTCTTATACTCTGCTTTTGAAGGCAAGGGAAACTTCTGACCGTCGGGGCTTACAGAATATTCAATACTCATGCACGTGTCTCCTTCGCATATAGTTCCTGTTAAAATTTAATATGCATAACGGTTAACTCATCTTATTTCTTTAATAAATCATTAATTGACGACCCGGTAGCCGGCATTCTTTATGGCAAGGGCAACGGCGTCCCTGTTTGTCTTTGTGTCGTCATAAACGACCACAGCTGACCCTACAGTGATGTCCGATGAACGTACCCCGTCAATGCTGTCAACAGCTTTTTTTACGCTCATAACACAATGTTGACAACTCATTCCCTCGATTTTCAAAGTAATTTCTGCCATAGCAAACCTCCGTTTCTTAATGTGTACTAGAGCTGCTGTAATTTTGTCTTCACCGGACGGGGCCTGTCTCTTTTTGCGTTTACAATGCAGAAAAAACCAAAGGGTTCTTCAAATGGATTAGAGAGGTTATGAGGCGTACCGGGATTAATGTAAAGGACATCGAGGAAGTTCACATCCCTGTTTTTCCTGTTGAGCCGCGCCCTGCCCCTGCCCCTGATTGCGATGACAACGTGTTCATGTTTATGGGATTCAAGACTGCTGTATCCCCCGGGCCCGATCTCAAAATATCTGAGGTGGAATTTTGCCGTCTCCCCGCGGTCCCCGATTAAGACCTGTCTGGTTATTGCTGACCAGTTGTCCCCTGTGGTCTTGTACGATCTGACCTTCACCCCTTTCCAGGTAAAATCACCCTGAAAGGAGTAATATCTGTTGCGGTTGCCGGACGTTTTCCGGATTTTCTCCCCTATTTCACAGGAGGAATACTGTTCATTCCCTGACATGGAATAATTATATCCAAATGGCGCACGATAAAACAAACTGGTGAAAAGGGAAAGCGGTCCCTGATGACGGTTCATTCATGAAAATATTCCCTGCCGGCCCAGAATAATGCCGGAAGATACCCGGTACTTTTGTATCCTGAAGGATTTATGTTATATTTCTAATCTATGGACAGGAAGATGCTCGAAGAATCAAAAAAATATTTAATGAACACCTACAACCGTGCCCCCATCATCCTGAGGAAGGGAAGGGGCATGCATGTATGGAGCGCTGATGGCAAGGAATATCTCGATTTTACCGGCGGGATAGCGGTAAATTGCCTCGGGCACTGCCATCCCAAAGTAGTTATCGCCCTGCAGAAACAGG
>JBFKMY010000124.1:0-6906 GCA_041629615.1 Thermodesulfovibrionia bacterium
ACATTGGATCATTTGTTCAATTAATGTCTTGGTTTCTTCTATATCTTTTTCAATAACAGGGTAAGATTTTTGAAGTTTAGATAAATTAATTTTTGAAAGAGCGAGGCATTGACCTATATTATCGTGCAATTCCTCTGAGATGAGTTTCCTTTCCTGCTCTTCAATTAGTGACATTTTGAATACGAGGGCTCGAAGCTGTCCTTGATGCTTCTGGATCAGCTTTTCTGCTTTTTTACGATCTCTGATTTCCTTTTTAAGAAGTTTAACTGTGCTCTCCAGTTCGGTTGTGCGCTCCTGTACTTTCATTTCTAACTCGTTCTTAACTTCTTGAAATGCCCGCTCAGCTTTCTTTCGCTCAGTGATGTCGGTTAGAACAGACAGGAATCCCACAATACCTCCTTTGGTATCTCGCAGGTAATTCCAGGTTACTTCTATGTCCCTTTCATTTCCGTCCTTTCTTAGTATTTTCTGATAATACACAGTGGGCAACGGCTGATCTTTCACCAACATTTCCAGGTATCCGGGCAACTCATCACGCTGCAAACCAGGGACCAGGAAATCTCTAATCGACCGTCCTATAAGAGCTCCCTCTTCATACCCATATATTTCGTGGTGAGCTTTATTAGCAAAGATTATGGTACCAAAGACGTCTATCGTCTGAACTCCATGCGGATTTCTTTCGATAAGAATACGATAACTCTCCTCGCTTTCATCAATCGCCTTTTCCGCCTGCTTGCGCTTGGTTATGTCTCTTACAACCTCAATGGCCGCTATGATTTTTCCCGTTTTATCTCTTAATGGTGATGATGTAATTTCAGCATGCATTCTTCCTATGTCAGTTGGTGCATTCCTTTCTTTCGTGTAAATACCACCATCTTTAAAAGTCATCGTCACAGGACAACCTTCACATACATGGTCTCGTCGTTCATATGCTTGATAACAATATTCTCCAACATGATTGCCAACAATGTTTATAAGAGGCTGATTCTGGTACAGGATCTCAAAATCTGTATTTTGAATGCTTGCAGCATCACCTATAGCTTCAATAATTCCCTGTTCTATTATTTCATTGATAAATTGTTGAGCAGATTGATGTTTTTTCATCCAGTACTCAAGTATTTCAACTTCTGTCTCATTATTTTCTTTACATTTATCGTTATATTAGCAATCAATTATTATACTCTTAAAAATTACTATTCGATACAGTTTATCACATATAAAATAACTGGGAGAAATCCTGCAATCTCCAATAGGATTAAACACATTGATTTACACGAGGATGCGATGGAATCAGATTACTATGCAGGATATGGAGCGAAAGCAATTCCTTGAGAAAAGAACTGAAAATTGATGCTGAACGTATCAGGTCACTTAATATTATTAAGAAACAGGCGGTGAACGCTTGAAACCGGGCCCTCACTTTTACAGGATATTTAGGACTTGAACTCTATTAATAATCCTTATATACCTCATAATTATTATTAATTGTACAAGAAATAAGGCATATGATACATTATCAGCGTTCGTTGCCTGTTCATTAATCAGATGCACGTATAAACTTCTGTATAAAATAAAACACTATTTTACAGGAGAAGACATCTTTTACATTAAGCCGCCCTTCAAGACTAACAAGGCGGCTTTACTTATTTAAAACAATTAAAACGCGGCCGCACATTCTGAAGGAATAAAGACCTTTCGTATGCCTGGCTTTTTTATTTTTCAGATTTTCCTTCTATGGCAAACAGGCTCCATACAAGAATACCCATCAGCTTAACAGGAGAAATTGTTTCCCCTGAAGCACGCTACGAGGCATTAATTGAAAATATTTCTGAATACGGCATCCGTGCGCGCATCGCTTTAAACAAAAGAGAGAGAAAGTGCAGACTTGGTTCAAATATTTCTTTAATCCTGCAGATCCCGTACAGTGAAGCATTAAATTTAAACTGCAAAAAAAGATGGTCATGCCGGATAAATCCGGGCAGTTTAGTTGAAAATGTCGGCATTGAGGTCATTAAGCCACCCCGGCAATACAGAGAATTTTACTGGTCCGTGATGATTTTACTGAATGCCTGATACCTGCCGTACCCCATATATAAATTTCTCCAGCATTAAAAAAATCTTGCAGTTTCAGGAACATTCCGGTTAAAATTTAAAAAGGGCTTCAACGCGGATTCTTGCCGGTTAAATGGGGTGCTGATGTCATCGGCAACAAATATACATGGGAGCTTTCCATGAGGATTTCTCAAGGACATGTCATTAAATAATTGTTCTATTAAGGCCTTAACAGACAAACTCAGTAATTTCCCTCTCTTCGAAAAGGCGGAGCCTGCCTCAGTATTAAATAAATTTTCCTTCTTCTCTGATATTGACGCGCCGCTTCTCAATGACGCAGCTGACTCAATCGTGATATCCGAGTTTCCCGCAAATACAATCATCTGCCGCCATGGAATGTTTGACAAACAGTTCCACATCATCATAACGGGCAGGGCGAAGGCGTTCATCTCAACAGACAGTCATTCCCAGTATACGCTTTTTCACCTCAGCAGGGGGGATTTCTTCGGGGAAGAGATCCTCTTTTCCCATGAACCGAGATCAAACTCAATACTTACTGTTGAAGAAACCACTACCCTGTCGATGTCAAGGGAAATTCTCGGGCGATTAATGGAAGGTTCCGATCAAATAAAATCCCTGATGGACATAAAATACATTGACCGCAAACTAAAAACTGATCTGAGACGGGTTTCGGTATTTACCCTGCTCAGCGATGAGCTCATTGAAACAATCTCAAAAAATGTGGACCTCATGACGTTGCCCGAAAAGAAAGTCATATTTTCAGAGGGGGATGAAGGAGACGCCTTTTACCTCATACGAAGCGGAAAGGTAAATGTGCTGAGGAACATGAACGGTGAGCAGAAACTGGTATCAATACTCGGGGCAGGACAGTTCTTTGGAGAGATGTCCCTGATTTCAGAGGAAAACCGCAATGCGACGGTTGAAGTTTCAGAGACCGCAGACCTGGTAAAAATATCACGGAACGTGTTTTCAGACATCGTCAACAGTGACGGGAGACTCCTGAATGAATTCCGCATGATCGCCGATGAAAGAAAGAAGGTAAGGGATGACATACTTCTCAATCCCAATACTGCCCTTGTGACAAGAAGGCGTCTTGATCTTGACAATGAACTTTACCGTCATTTTGATGTTATTTCCCATTGTACTGTTGACACTGCCCTTGGCTCTGCCCTTCTTGCAACTATCCCTGACTCGAGATATCCCTATGTGTACCCGAGGGACAGCGCCTGTGCTTCGCGGTTTCTTTTTAAGGTTGTGACAGCTTCGGTCAATTCCGGGGAACTTGCATTCGGAATACTGGAAAACATAGCGAGATTTATTCTCAATTGCCAGAGAAAGGACGGGTACTGGGGCCAGCGGTATGGAATCCGGGGCGAAGACAAAAGTATCTACCTCCAGGAAGACAATGTAGCGCACGGGGTAATTATTCTCTGCCGGTATCTTCTTGCTGCCCGCTTCAGGGAAAAAAGGACTATCGATGTCGATACAATTATCAGCGCAATTGACAGAGGCGCCCGATATGCATGCAGCAACTATTACAGAAAGGGAATTCACCTTTTTTATTCGACGACGTCAATTCACGAATCAGCGATTGAAGCGGGATATTCAATATGGGTCAATTATGCCTATCTGCTTATGTTAAACCTCGTTGAGAGGATAGCAAAGGAATACAGCGTATTGGACAGGTTTTCTGAATCTCTGACGCTGAAGGAGGGTTTTGAATCCAATATTGACAGCGTGTTCTGTATTCACGACCGGTATGTGAGAAGGTTAAAGCGTGATGGCAATGCCGATCTCAGACCTGACATAACGCTCATGAGTCCCTTTTATTTTTCTACGGGCATGGATGTTGACCATTTTAAAGACAATCATAATTTCCGGAGGTCCATAGAATTTATAGAACAGACCCTGTGGGACCCTGACCTGGGGATGCTTCAGCGTTATCTCCCGTTTATTGAGGACCCCCATACCCATGTCCATGCAGGCAATGGACCGTGGATCCCCTATACATCAATGCTTGCGCAGTATTACTTTTATAAGGGAGATATATCAAAAGGGAACAGGATTCTTGAGTTGATTGATACCTATAGTACCCGGGAGGGGCATTACTGCGAACATCTCACCACCCCTGAACGTTTCCATGAATTCCAGCAGCTGGAATGGATCAATGGAAAGGACATTGAAAAGGAGCTGCTCGTCAAGGAGATCCTTATTCCGGGTATTCCCTATGATATTATCGTGGAAGAACTGAACCACATGAAAAAGGCCTATGACAGGGTTGAAGCAGAATGTAATGAAAATGGCAACAGGAGGTATATCACCTTTGCAACACCTCTCATGTGGTCTCACGCAGAGTATGCCATGGCGTTACTGTTAAGGGCTGAAAAAGAACTGGAACAGCTGGAAGCAAAAATGAGCCGCAACGCACCCTGACAGACTTGAGTAATAAATCACACGTTATGTCCCGTCTTCCTCTTTGCTTTTCTCATCGGGGTACTCATAATATATTTTTTTGTTTTTTGAATACACATTAGGCAGGCCCTTTTCCCAGTTCTGTTTCTGGGCTTTTTCCACGGCACGGTTCCCTATTTCGAGAAATTCACATAAGTCTTCAGGCTTCTTTTTCACGTTATATATCCTCCCTGAACGTCTCAAACATATCATTGTCCATAATAATGTAATGCATGCCCTTTCCTATGGCAACAGGCATGAATTTTTTTCCGCTGTTATTGTATACCTCCCAGCTGTCGACCATGTCCCTGTATACGTCCCAGAAATTTTCCTTGCTCCGTGAAAATCTTCGTATGACATCCTCATCAGACACATGATGTCCGCCCTTCCTGACCCTTACTTTAATCCGTTCAATGGATAACTGGGGGGTCTCAACAAAAACATATACCATCTTGATCTTATACCCCTGTTTTTTCAGTTTGTCTATAATTTTCGCTGTATATTTCCCTGATAATGTAGTTTCAATGACAAACGACGCGTTTTCCTTTACCAGCTGGTTGACTTTCTGAAAGAATATTTTTCCGGCACGAAACATAACGCTTCTGTCCACGGCATCGGTGCTTAAATCCGCTGCGATCATGTCGGCATTGACAAAAACCAGGTTTTTTTCCCTGATAAATTCCTCGGCAAATGTTGATTTACCGCTGCCGTTGGGGCCAGCAATTATATACATGTATATCCCTCAACAGGTTGTGGCTATTTGGAAAACCCCCGTACTTCCCATCCCCATTCAAGTGCGACGGAAAGCTGCTCATCAGTTCTGCGCATACGGTATATTAAAATTTTCAGAATATTTGCCGTGATTTTCTGCGAAGCCTTTGGAAATTCATTCGTATAGGCATGAAAGGACCGGGGATCTATGACCAGCGCCCGGGTGTTCTTGATAGCAAATACTTCCGCTGATCTCGGTTTGTCATCAAAGAATGAAAACTCCCCGACCGTTTAACCGGCCCCGTGTTCTGCAATAACAGGCGCTAAAGGGACAGCATCGTCCTTTTCATGAATGATGTGCCTGCGGACCCCGAGGCAGCCTTCTATAACAATATATAAGTTTTTTGACTCATCATGCTCCCTGAATAATATCTCCCCTTTTGAGAGGTGCTGGTATTCGCTGATTTCAATCAGTCTGGCAAGTTCTTCTTCTGACAGTCCCTCAAAGGACTGGCAGTCAAGCAGCAATTCCATGTCCGTCATGCTCTCAGGTCCCTTATTTCACGTGCTGTACAAA
The DNA here is from genome assembly GCA_041629615.1 of Thermodesulfovibrionia bacterium. Lineage (GTDB taxonomy): Bacteria > Nitrospirota > Thermodesulfovibrionia > UBA6902 > UBA6902 > JBFKMY01. The sequence continues at coordinate 5,813 of JBFKMY010000124.1, forward strand.
GAGGATTGTTAAAAAAACTACATAAATTATACCCCTATGAGAAGGAATAAATCAAAGCAGTACACCGTGGAGCAGAATCATAAAAGGAAACGGCGCATTCAGGACACGCGGCTCTTCTCTCAACCTGTTTCAAACATGCTTTCTCAAGAAGACGTTTACGCTGTTATGTGAACGGGTTTCACATTCCAGATGTGTTTACAATACTCACGTACAGCCCTGTCGGACGAAAACAGTCCCGTGCGTGCTACAGTAAGAATAGACTTTTTTGTCCATTCACTTTTATTTTGAAATAAAGTGCCCGCCCTTTCCTGACACTCAACATACGATTGATAATCAGCCAGCACCATGTAATCATCATGATGAAGAAGTGAATGAATGAGAGGCTTGAAAAGGCCAGGGGCCTCCGGGGAGAAATACCCTGAGTCAATTTGATCTATGACCTCCTTCAGATCAGGGAGTGCTTCATAGAAATCTTTCGGACGATACCCCTTCGCCTTGAGGGCCCGGACCTGGTGCGCGTCCAGGCCAAAGAGGAAAAACTGGTCCTCCCCGACTTCTTCACGTATTTCTATGTTCGCTCCATCCAGGGTGCCGATTGTCAGGGCACCGTTCATGGCAAACTTCATATTTCCTGTCCCTGACGCCTCTTTTCCTGCTGTTGATATTTGTTCGGACAGGTCAGCCGCAGGGTAAATGAAATGAGAGTTTTTTACGTTAAAGTTGGGAAAAAATACAACGCTGATACGGCCCTGAACGTGCGGGTCGCTGTTGACGACCCGGGCAACGGAATTTATGAGTTTGATAATGAGCTTTGCCATGTAGTATCCCGGAGCTGCCTTGCCCCCGAAAATAAATGTCCTTGAGGGGATGTCAATGGAAGGATTGTACCTGATCCGGTTGTAGAGGCTGATGATATGCAGCACATTCAGGTGCTGGCGCTTATATTCATGAATTCGCTTGACCTGGACGTCGAACAGGGAATCGGGATCGGTCCGAACACCTGTCTTCTTCAGGATTACGGACGAGAGCTCCTCCTTTACCTGCCTGTTTATGAACTGCCACTCTTTCTGAAAGGACACATCTCCTGCGGCAAT
>JBFKMY010000125.1:0-6904 GCA_041629615.1 Thermodesulfovibrionia bacterium
GCTGAGAGGTCCCAAGAAGTTTTGCGAGGTCTCTCCGGGAAAGTCCGGCCTTTTCACGGAGTGCCGCGATTTGCAGCGCCACATCCCATGCCTCGCCTGCCTGTCCGAAACGGGCCTCGAAGGCGGGGTCTTTCAATTGATTTTCGAGGTATCTGTCAAAATTTGTTTTTTTCATCGCGTCGCTCTTTTTGCGCCAATCACGCATCCTTTCAGCCGCTGTTTCTATAGCGCGAACAGGAACAGACCTGCCTTTGTTGCGTATGCCGTGTATAGCGACGATCCGGCAATTCTTTGCAAAAAACCACAGCACTCGTGTATTGAGTTTGCCAACGAGCCGCAGTTCAAACAAGCCATTATTGAGCGCTTTGCATAAGGGCTCCCGATGATACTCCCGGTTACGCAGTTTTTCCAGCCCCGCCATTACCGCAGCGAAATAACCCGTATCACTGGATTTTATTTATCCAGAAATTCACGGACAGGACACCCTCCGCTCACCGTCTCATAAAATTCTCCTCTAAATTCCACGCACATGTCAACATCAATATTGATGTTTTCTCCAATTCATTTTGAATTATACAATCAAATATTTTATGGCACTACCGCCATTTCTGACAGGTAATCCGTGAGTAGGGTCACCTCTGCAGAATTTGCAAACCAACACTACAATCAGTATTAAATCATTCAAGTGAACCATTATCTTTATCCAATTACTTCTCAGATCATGTAAAATAACGACATTTAGCACAGAATGTGATCTGTTTTGCCTGACGTATGTAATATTCTCACTGACAATTAAAGGACAGGTAATGGAAAAGAAAAAGAAATGCATTGTTGTAACGGTAATCGGGAAAGATGAAATCGGAATCGTTGCCAAAGTCGCCACTGCCCTGGCTGAAAACAGCATCAATATTATCGATATCAATCAGAAGATCCTGGGGGACGAAATTTTTGCCATGACTTTGCTGGCCGACAGGGTGAAATCTGACCTTCCCCTGCCGGACATAACTGAAAAGCTCAAAGAGTCCATTAAAGGCATGTCTCTTGAAGTTACCGTTCAGGATACGGAAGTCTTTCAATACATGCATAGAGTATAGGACAGAAAATGGAATTTACCAGTGAAGAAATTCTTGAAACGATCGGAATGATCGCAGAAGATAAACTTGATATCAGAACGGTGACCCTTGGACTCTCTCTTCTTGACTGCTCCGACCCTGATCCGGCGGCCTGTGCCCGTAAGGTCCGCGAAAAAATACTGGCAAAGGCCGCAAACTTAGGTAAGGGAGCTGATTTTATCGCTGACGAATACGGGCTCCCCATTGTGAACAAAAGAATCAGCCTCACCCCAATCTCCCTGATCGTTCCGACAGCAAAGCCTTCCGCATTTATTGAGGTTGCGCATGCTGTGGACAGGGCAGCAGCTGAAATTGGCGTTGACTTCGTCGGAGGGTACACCGCCATGATTCAAAAGGGTGAAACATCAATTGATAAAGCCCTGATTGAGGCCATGCCCGAAGTTCTCTCAACAACCGATCGTTTTTGTGCTTCTGTTATTCTCGCAACAACCAGATCCGGTATAAACATGGATGGCTGCTATAGGATGAGTAAAGTGATGAAAGATACTGCTGAGCGTACAGCCGGCAAAGATGGAATCGGCTGCGCAAAACTGGTGCTTTTTTGCAATCCTGTTGAAGACAATCCTTTCATGGCCGGAGGATACTATGGAGCGGGAGAGTGCGAAAGTTCCATACTGGTCGGGGTAAGCGGTCCCGGAGCTGTCCGTCGTGCCCTTGAGAAACTCGGCCCTGAAGCTGACCTGGGAGAGGTTGCGGAGACAATTAAAAAGTGTGCCTTTAAGATTACCCGTGCCGGGGAACTGGTTGGCAAGAAGCTGGCCGCACATCTTGGCATTGCCTTTGGCAATCTGGACCTTTCACTTGCTCCCACACCTGCCGAAGGAGACTCTGTTGGTCAGATTCTGGAGACCATGGGTCTTGCCATGCCGGGTGCACCGGGCTCGACAGCAGCTCTGATGATGTTGAACGATGCCGTGAAAAAAGGCGGTCTTTTTGCCTCGTCATCGGTTGGCGGCCTTTCCGGTGCATTTATACCTGTCAGTGAAGATGCATCCATGATCAAAGCAGCAAAGGCAGGCGCCATCACTCTGGAAAAGCTTGAGGCAATGACGAGTGTATGCTCTGTGGGTCTTGATATGATAGCTGTTCCGGGTGATACAAGCACAGAGACTCTGGCTGCAATTATAGCCGATGAAATGGCTATTGGCTGTGCCAATAATAAAACAACTGCAGTGAGAATAATCCCTGCTCCCAATAAAAAGGTGGGAGAGTTTGTTCACTTTGGCGGACTCCTGGGCAAGGCCCCGATTATGCCGGTGAGCCACGTATCGGCAGATACTTTTATAAAAAGAGGCGGCCGTATTCCTGCTCCCCTTCAATCGCTGAAGAACTAACGTAAGGATTCAAGGGGTCGAGGAGTAAAGGGGGAAAAGCAGATACGTTATTTGTTAGTGCTTATTGGTTATTCGAATAACAAATAACGAATAACATGTAACAAAGTTTCCTTGAACCTTGAAGCGAGCTGGAGTTAAGTCGAAGCGACCGAAGAGTCGCCTCGACCTGGACCCTTTTTTTATATGAAATCAAATGTGACACTTATAGGAATGCCCGGTTCCGGCAAAAGCACTATCGGGGTAATACTTGCAAAAAACCTTGGGCTCGGCTTCATCGATACAGATGTGCTTATTCAGATTAACCGGCAAAAGCCGTTGCAGCAAATCATAGATGAGAATAACCACCTGTACTTAAGAGCAGTGGAAGAAGAAGAAATCCTGAAAATCAATATTGAAAAGCATGTGATAGCAACGGGAGGAAGTGTTGTGTACAGTGAAAAGGCAATGTCACATCTGCTTGGCATATCAAAAGTAATATTTCTTGAAGTTGATTTTAAAGAAATTAAAAAAAGAATCCATAATTTTGAATCAAGGGGCATAGCTAAATCAAAAAATCAATCATTCAGGGAACTTTTTGAAGAACGGCAAGTCTTATATAAGAAGTATGCAGAGATTACCGTTAATTGTAATGAAGCAGACCAGGAAGAGCTGGCTCTTCACATTGCAGAATTAATAGAGTAGATGTGATCAGGCCTGCAAATCATGCACATTCAACTGCCTCACTCGTTGATCAATATTATTTCTGAGTTTCCTGTCTTTTTTAGCAAAGTCTTTGTAGAATACCCCGTGGCTTGCCGCAGGGAGTTTCACTTAACATTTAGGTAAATATCATATATAATCTACAATATTCTGCTTTATAACAGTCTTGCGCAGCTTTATTTATTGGAGGGTTGCTATGAGGGTCACTCAAATCATTGGTTTAGAATTAATCATAATTTTATTGGTGCTGTGTCCTTTTATAGCGCCGGTTGGAATTGTCTGTGCTGAAACACAATATGTGTCTGATCAACTTCTCATTACTATGCGGGAAGGTAAGGGCAATGAATACAGGATTATTAAAATGCTTAAAGCAGGTACTCCTCTTGAGATTATTGAAGAGAGCGAAAATTACTTGAAAGTCAGAACGGAGAGTGGCGGTGAGGGTTGGGTGCTTAAACAGTATGTAACAGAGGAAACACCAAAAACTGAAATTATAGCGGGTCTGGAAAAAAAGATAGACCGATTGAACAAAGAGATCGAACAATACAAAAAAAATAATGAATCACTTAAGGATGAACTCAAGACAGCCGAGTCGGACCATATCAGAACGATAGGGGATCTCAGGCAGAACCTGTCCGCAAGCAAGGGAAAGGCAGAACAGACTGCCAGAGAGCTTGAAAAGATTACCGGAAAATATAACGCTTTTTTTGAGGATTCGAAAGATGTTGTTAGTCTTGTGAAAGAGCGTGACGGTCTTAAAGCGTCAAACAGCGAATTGCAAACCAAAACGGAACAAATCCAGAAGGAGAATTATGCGCTTAAGCAGTCACAGAGGATATGGTGGTTCGTTGCCGGCGGGGGTATATTTTTTGTGGGATGGATAGTGGGGAAAATATCAAGACAAAAGAGGTTCTATTAAAAGTACGTGGGTGCAGTGCTCCACAGTTTACAGGTGAACGGAGATTGACGATTGACGAATAGCGAATTACGATTTACGAAGTAAAAAAAGTTCGTCACTCGTCATTCCTTGATCGTCAATCGTCAATCTCCGTTCATCCGCACTTTCTCTTTTCACTCCTTTAATTCCTGTCAAGGCTTATACATCATAAGCTCTCGCGCATAGGGCGAAATCGATGATATAAAGTTCTTCTGGTCCCCCGGCGGCATCGGCTTAAATGATTTTGCGAACCCCACGTTTTCCTCAAGCTGATCAATGTCATCGCATCCTATGACGACTGTCGAAACGGCCTGCGAAAGCGCGAACTCATAAAAGGGCTTCATCGTGCTTATGAAAGGAAGCTGCCGGGGCATTCCCCTGAGATAGACCTTCATACCGATGACCCCCATATGCTTTTCGTTTGCAAGGGGCACTGCATCTTCCAGAAAACTCATATGTTCCGGCTCTGCCGGATTTACCGGGAGAAGCACTGTATCAAAATCGAACAGATTCATGCACCTGCCTATGACCCCCGGATTTTCATGACCGGTCACGCCTAGAAACCGTGTCATGCCCTTTTCTTTTGCATGGAAAAAGGCCTCTATCGCGCCCCCCGGACCGAAGATCTCCTCAATATCCTCCTCTGTCCTTACGTCATGCACCTGCCAGAGATCGATATGGTCTGTGTTCATGTTTTTCAGGGTCTCCTGCAGGTGGGCCAGCGCCCCTTTCCTGTCCCGGGCATGGGACTTACTTGTAAGAAATATCTCGTCCCGTCTTTCGTTCAAGGCCTTTCCATAATAGGATTCACTTCCTGAGTAGGCCCGTGCCGACTCACAGTAATTTATCCCGAGGTCCAGCGCCCGATTGATCAGGGTATATGCCTCTTTCTCGTATCCGAATGTCCTCAGAATCCCTTCTCCGCCAAGACCGAGGATGGTTACATCAATTCCGGTCTTCCCGAGTTTTCTTTTTGGAATATCCATAACCAGATTGTAGCAGGATAATCAGATAATGCAAGAAGGAGGAACGGCTGCTGCACTTCAGTCGCATTGCGAGTTGAAAAGCAATGAGAAAAGTTTAACGACAATTATGGCCAATGCCTTAAGGGTTGGAGTTCATATATTGAAAAGAATTAATCCTCATTTCTTTTTCTTTGCCGCCTTCGAGGACTTCTTTTTTATCTTCTTCCGGTCCGCTTCCCATTGCTCATGTTCATCGATCATTTCCTGCAGGCTGAGGTCCTCTCCGGGTGAGCTGACGATGTTCTCGTAATCTTTTTTGTAGAGCTTGATGACCTCAATGTCTTTATTTATAAGCTGCTGGATATCATCAAGAAGTCCTTTTTCCTCTTTGCTGCAGAATGAGATCGCTTCTCCAAGGTTTATGCCGCGGCCGGTCCTTCCCACCCTGTGTACGTAATTTTCGGGCTTGTCCGGAAGATCATAGTTGATTACGTAATCTACACCCGGCACGTCAATCCCGCGGGCACTGATGTCCGTGGCGATCATGATGCGGCAGCGGCCCTCCCTGAACTTTTTCATCACCTCAGACCGGTCGTCCTGTTTCCTGCCCCTGTGGATAGTAATGGTATCTATATGCACCCTCTCCATGGCCTTTGCCACCCGTTCGGCACGCACCCGGGTCCTTACAAATACGATGATCTTGTTTCCCGGATTGTCTTTGATAAACCTCTCGAGGAAAAACCGTTTGTCATCCATTTCCACAAACATGACAAAGTGCGACACATTCCTTGAGACAGGGTCTTCCGGTGCTATCTGAATGCGTATTGCAGAACTCTTGACCTGCGAGAATGCGAGTTTCTTTATTTCTTTATTAATCGTGGCTGAGAAGAAGAGCGTCTGGTGTTTCTTTGTGAGCTTCCTCTTTACATATATGATGTCGTCAATAAACCCGAGGTCAAGCATATGGTCGGCCTCATCAAGTACAAGGGTCCTGATTCGTGAGAGGTCAACGTATCCCTGGCTGATGAGATCGAACATCCGCCCAGGGGTCGCAACAAGCACGTCGATTCCGTCCTGGAGCTTTTTAATCTGCGGGTCCTGCTCGACCCCGCCGTACAATGCAAAGGGCCTGACCTTCGTGTGCCGCGCAAGCTTTTCAAAGACCTCACCGATCTGCATTGCCAGTTCACGCGTGGGGACCATGACAATGCACGTGATCCCGCAGGAACGCCTGCTGCTCTTCTCCCGGTGGATCATGTCAATGAGGGGAATCGCAAATGCGGCAGTCTTCCCGGTCCCGGTCTGTGCAACAGCGAGGACGTCCTCGCCTTTCAGGATTGAGGGGATGGACTTGAACTGTATGTTCGTAGGCCTTTTGAAACCCATTATGGCAAGGTTCTTTTTAATTGTTTCTGATATGTGGTACTTCTCAAATTTCATGGATTTACCTTGCTTCCCTGTTTGCCTTTTTCCGGCCTCGGAACTACTTATAATGCAAGCGTTCAGCTATCAGCAATCAGCTCTCAGCAAAAATACAATACTGCTAATAAACTTTAAGATGTCAGATGTTATCCATTCTCATCGCCATCTTTGAGCGTTTATTATTCATTTAATAAGCTGAACGCTGAAAGCTGATGGCTGAACTATTACTTTTTAATTATACTGCAACCGGGGGGCGAGTTGGTGAATGTCAGATCCAGACCGTGAACTTGTATAATTGCGTGAAGTAATTATTTAAAACATTTGGGCAACATCACACTACTTTTGGCAAAGCCTGCTATTATATCAATGAACTATTAACGGGAAAGAGATATTTATGAATTACATCACAATTGA
>JBFKMY010000126.1:0-6827 GCA_041629615.1 Thermodesulfovibrionia bacterium
AGGGAATCAAGGGACCTTATTTTTAAGTCATTCAAGGTCATGATAATTTCACCCGGTTCAATAATGTCAAACCCCCTTGACAAGAGCTCAATACTTACTTTGTTGCGAATATTTTCATCGGCATGCTTTTCCGATGTATAGTTGTGGAAAGGCAATACAGCTATGGTTTTGATGCTTCCGATATCTGCGTCCGTCCTCATATACTGCTTTATGTTCCCGGTTCTGCAGCCGTGCATCATAATCGTTAGGGCGCACAGCGCGAAACAGGACACACTGATTCGCACAAGGCGGGAAAACATACATCCCCTCTCCGGAGCGTTTTTCAGTATTTTCCCCTTCCTGATCCCGGTAACGGCATCAGGGAGTGGGACTGTTCCCGCTGTCCTGTGTGTCTTCTCAAGTATCTTCATGTAATCCCGTGGCAGGATGGTATCCCGGAATCGCATTCAGGCAGACCCCCCTGTCTCAAAACGGGAAATCCTCCATGTAATGCTCAGAATAAACCCTGAACGCCGTTCATCTTGCCAATAAAAACACAACACTTATTATAAGTTCCCTTTTCAGAATCTGCAATTTAACTGTGTGTTCACATTGTACTGTTCAGTCATTATGGCTTCTTTTTTCCGGGTATAGGCATAGGCAAAGCGGACATCGGCAAACCGCGTTATATACCAGATTGCATACCCGCTCAATGAATCTGTCGTAACCGGACCGGGCTCGGCATCCCGATGGTAATAGTTCATGTTTAATCTGACGGCACGCAGAGGGAGCCAGTCTATCAATATCCCTTCCGCGGTAGTAACATCACCATTGGAATCAGATCCGGCGAGGGTACCGCTGATATTAAAAAACTTGCCGGGTCTGTAGGTCATTATCACAGACCCATCTTTTGAACGTGACGACGAACCATCGGTAGTTGTCCATGAAAAACCATAATCGAGGTTCACGGACATCCTCCTCGTAAGAACAGCATCAAGAGAACCGTTTATATAGGGAGATGAAGACGTGGTGTCATTGGTAAATGATTCAGACTCCGTATAGCCGGCATCAGTCGTCATGTTCACATCCCTGTAAAGTTTTGACCCCACACTTAATAACAGGGAATGGTTCGTGGAGTCCTTTTGATTAAAACGGAAACTGTCACTCCGTATGAGATGAAGCGTGGCATCAAGTGTGGGAAGAGGAACGGATTGAAAAGACAGATCATACGTGTTTGAGATTGTATCAGTTATTTCTCTATTATCAAAGGACTCACTGCGCAGAACACGAAATGCATTCGTAAGCAGGGTGTGAGCGTACCATGTTGCAGTGGCACTGTAGTTCCTTCGCACATCACTCCTGAAATTCCCGTCAGCATCTGCAGTCGAATCAGTAAATATGTTTTCTAAAATACCGCCGATGGAATCAAGCAAAGACGAAGGATTCTCATCTGACCTGTCAATGGAGTAGTATAAATTCAGGTCCACGTTGCCGGAGAGTTTCATCGTTGTTGAAATGTCCCACCGCTGGGTAAAAAAGCTCGTTACGTCCAGGACCTCGTCGTCATCAACATCGTCTGTCCCGAATGCCTCTATTTCTGTCACAAATACATTGGCAACACCGGAGGTCTGCAAATTGATCACTTTAAAATAAGAGGCGTTTTGCGGAGAGAGAAACTCAATTTCATAACGATATATGTCAGCCGTTATGTCAACAACACTGATCGTCACACTTATGAGAGGTATGTCAGCCCATGGGTCTGAATTAGAGTCGCTTCGTAAAGCCCTCCAGTTACTGACATCTCCCAGTACAGCGTCAGTGCTGATGTTGCTGTTTACATAGATAAACAAACGGTCTACAGATCTCTGGGATGAAACCTGGATTCCCATATTCTGGTATTCGTCACTGCCAACATTGCTCAGAGGAATGCCTGCTGAGATATTTACATCATTATCGACTAAAGTTGATCGTGTTGAGAGTACGTCAACATCATCATTCGGTGGGGCCGCCCCCTGATCATATAATCCCCCGAAGGGTATTCGTTCAATGAGAATTGCGCCCGGTTGGTCTACAAACCGGGTGGTCTTGTTTCTTGAATAATTTCCCTGATAATTAATCCTGTAGTCGCCCTTTTGTTCCCCGTATTTGCCGGAATATCCGATAGCATAGTCTCCGTTAAAATTATCACCTACCGATTTACTGACCATGCCAAGGGGGGTTTTATTGATAATATGTGCATAATTAACGGTATAATGCGCTCTTACATCCTGCGAAGGCAGATAGTAGGAGGAACTCACCGAATACGTTGTATCCGTGCTGTCAACCTGCATGTCATCCAGATGATCATATTTCCTCTGCTCGTCAAAGTCAAAATGCAACGAGGGAAACATTTCAGGGGTGAGATTAAAACGGGCATAGGAAAATTCGGTGGTCTCTCTCCCGTCATTATCAAGCTGTGCCGTGTCCCACTGCTCCTGCCTCCGGTATCCAATGTTCATCCCATAGAGCGGACTGCTAAAAAGCAGTTCTGCAGACGGTTCCACGGAGCTCCTGTAGCTCGTAGTGGTGTCACCGCTGATGTCAGTCAAATCCCTGTCACTGAAATTTGACCGCAAATAAATCTGATAGGACAGCATTCTTGTAATTGGTCGTTGTAAGTTCAGGTAGAGGTTCCTGTTAAATGTTTCTGATTCAGATACTTTGTTCCCGTCTTCATAGTCTCGCAAGGTATTATGATTTATATCAAACCATCCGCTCAGTCCCTGGGCAAACACGGGAGAACTGCTCCACAATACTATGCTTATCATGACCAGTATTTTCCACCCTTTTTTCCTCATGACACCTGTGCCGTAACAGATATACTTATTCCGGATAACAATGTTTCCTGATCATTCAACCAACAGCTCCGTAAAGGCAGCATCCTGACAGACCTTTCTTCTGAAATCTCACCGTACCAGCATCCTGTCTTGCTGACACCGGCCCTTAAAAATGATATACCAATAACGCAATATGTACTTTTTCTGCTCATACTATGGTCTATTGTGTCGAGAAGAGAGCTATGCCATAGGGTTTGTTGCCGACCTGTATATTCTGCTCTACCTTTCTCGTTGTCTTATCTATAACAGAAATGGTGTCCGATCCGCTGTTTACTACATACAGTTTCCTTCCTTCAGGATCAAATGTCAGTGCCCTCGGGTAACTCCCGACAGATATGGTTCCCATAACCGGGGTCATGACCGTTTTGAGAGAATCAATATCCTCTGTAAAGGGTTTTACAATGGTTATTGCACCGGGCGACTCCTTCAAAAGATAGATCCTGTCAAAAGCCGGGTCGGAAACCACTCCTGTAATAGACAATCCAACATTATTGATCGTGCTCACTGCCCCGCTTATATTACCTTTAACAGTCTCTACTATATCTATAACAGAGAGGTTATCAGAACCGTAATTCGCTACAAATACTTTTCCCCTTTTATAGTCTACGTAAAGTGCAACAGGTCTCCATCCAACATTAAGGTCAATGACCTCTGCGCTTCTCCCTGTTTCTCTATCGATTCTCAACAGAGAAACACTATTTGAATTCTGATTGACCACATACACATTGAGAAATTTATCACGATAGCTCCTCAATATATTGACCTCCTCAAAGCTGAGAAACCGCGTTCCCGCAAGGTTCTCAACCGAAGGGTCTGTTGCAAGCGCAATTGGCCCCCGGCCTACATTTATCTTTTCTGTCTCCTGATATGTTGATGCATCAACCACAGATACCGTATTGGAAATAGCGCTGGTTACAAATATGAATTCCCTCTCATTAGAGAGGCTGGCCACTGCTATCGCTTCCGGCTGCTTGCCAAATCTGATCGGAATCTCATTCTCTATTTTTTGCGTCGTAGGGTCAATCACGGATATGCTGTCCGATCCGGAATTAACCACATACACCTTCAGGTGCTCTCCGCCTGCAGATGCTGCTGCAATACCCCGCGGTTTGCTCCCTACCATTATGGTTGCTGCTATTTCGCCAGACTGCCTGTTGATCACGGAAACATTGTCCGATCCTTCATTTGTAACATAGACAAGTAAGGAGCTTAACTCCGGCATTTGTTGCTTTACAGAAAAGAGGGGATTGAAAAGATATCCATCATCAACAGAAGCATCTGCGTTCCAGGTTATAAAGAGTGTAGTGTTCTGTCTCTTTCTTAAATTGATATTTATGTCGAGCACTATCTCTTCCGCCGGCAAAGCCAATTGTGCTGTTCTGTCTTCTTTCCTGATAAAAGCCTTATTAATCAAAAGCTTCAGTTTGTCATACGTGCCCTCAGGGATTGTCCTTTCCCCCAAAAGGATTTGACTGCCTTCAATCATCCTGGAATTGATACTGACAGGAGTGTTCATGATCTCCCGGGCAGCCCCGTCCTCTCTCACGAGGGTAACTGCTGAAAGGTCAAATGTGATGTCCTGCGAACCCTTGTCAGGGCCATGTAAATAAAGGGTAACCTGGCTGCTGAACAACGTTGACTGATGCTCCCGCTCCCCGGATGTCACACAACCAAGAAATAAAACAAGAATGAAAGAATATATAAAGACTGTTTTTATCGTTCCCCGGCTACTGTTCATTGGATACTCCCCATGAGCGAATAAACACCATTACATCATTTACCAGGAATGCAAAACCTGTACCCTGTGGTTAAATAAATCTGCAACAAGAATCCTGCCCTCACTGTCAATGGCGATGTTAACGGGATGATAGAACCATCCTTTTCCCCATCCCCGTCCTCCAAACTCAAAAATAAATGCGCCCTTTTCATTGTAAACGTTTATCGTATGTCGCATATAATCTACAACGTACATCCTGCCCTTGATATCATCCACACCAACCGCCTTTGGGCGGCTGAGCTTGCCCGAGCTTCCCCCCTTCTCGCCGAACTTCATAATAAACTTTCTGTCCTGATCATAAATATATATTCGTCCCTGATCTTCGCTGACCAAATACAGTTTTTCTTCCCTGTCCAGAATCACACTGTTTATCGTTACTTTCTTCCCTTCCTCTTCAGGAGAGATGATTTCCATGAGGCGACCTGTATTATTAACAAAAAGAACGCCGTGAAAATTGTTTGAAGCCACATAAAGGTTTTTATTCTTATCAGCAGCAATCCGGTAAGGAGTAAATGAGTCTGCCCCTTCAAAACCCTTAATATAAATATCACGTTCCCACTTTAAACAGGCATTAAACACTGATATCCTGTTTTTCGGATTATTCTCTGACACAGCCTGGGCCACATACATGGAACCATCACGATCGATTGTCAATCCCTGCGGCGCCTCGACACCGACATTTTTACCCAGTGTATAAAGAGGAAACAGGTCCGGTGTATATATCAGGATTCTAGACTTGCCGTCAATAAGATATATCTCCTTCGTAAAGGGCTCGACATACACAAAGGAGGGAAGAAGAAGTGCTCCCCCCTCCTCATCTGACATCATGCTGTCCTGATAGGTTATAACGGAACTGACTTGCTGCGCCTTAAGCCCTTGTGGAATAACACACAGGAAAAAGAGCATAGCCAGAATGAGAACAATACAAACACTTTTCATAGTATCCGGACAGTGTACTGCTGGGAAATTAATCATGTGCATTGTAAGAATTTATAATGATAACAATAAGTTTGGCAGTAATTCAACGCCCTTATACTCATATTAATTATTTTCAGGTAATCCATCTCATGCCATCCTTTACAGACACATAATCCGGATGCGGAACCTGATGCCGTTTACAGGATTAAATATAATAGTACCGTGACCACGATATATTATACCTTCTTAATTCAAAAAGATAAGCATATACTTCATGCGAAATACAGGGGAAGGGTATTGCACTCAATGGTCTCATTTCAATCCGGCAATATTATATGGATATATATTCTGAAGCGTCAGGAACACCCTCAAGAAAAATATTCGCGGCTGAAAACCGGACAGCAATAGCAGTCCGGTAAATGGAATAACCCGATGATGCATGCAGTTTTTTTTAAATTTTCAGATTACAGTTCGTATACAAAAAAGCCCGGCCGGATTTTTACGTCCGGCCGGGCCTGCTTTCAGATGAAGGTCATGCTTATTAATTCTTATTCGTATGGCAGGTAAAACATCCTCCAGAACCGCCGCCGCCTACTATCATGGTGTTATAATCCCATCTGAGCATATCGGGAAAATTGGAAGCATGGGCCGCATGGCAGGACAGACACATAACAGCATCTATTCCCGGCTGGACCGTATTGCCAATAGCAGCGGGGACCGCTGTTCTTGCTACAGGTGCCTCAACACTGTACGGGTTGCCTCCACCATTATATCCGGCATATTCACCGGCGTTCGGTAATATAACATCAGCAGGATGCCTGTCAAAAGGTGCAGTTGATCCTCCAATGCCGTCCGTCACATGAAATGCCCTGTGACAGGTGCCGCAGAACCCGCTCATCGTGTCATTCGTAGGCTGGACACCCTGCGGAGTATGGCATATACTGCAGTTACCGCTGTACGTCATGGGGGTATTAGCCCCGAAATACTCGTTATGATCATCGGCATCAAAATTCTGCCATTTATAAGAACCTGTTGTATTTTCATACCCCTTAACACCAAACAGGAACCGGTAGCTGTTATAAACCTGATCAGCGGTATCCAGCCTTCCATCAACGTTCTGATGGTGGGCCCCTTTCATGGAAACACCTGATGCGCGCGGTCCATGACATCCCTTTGCGCCGGAACAGGTGAAATTACCGGCAGGGACATTGAGGTTGAGGCCGGACGGCAAGTGGTGCCCGGGCGCAACAGTAAGGGTATTCTCCTGATCGCCGAGA
>JBFKMY010000127.1:0-6804 GCA_041629615.1 Thermodesulfovibrionia bacterium
CACCATAGAAGCACCGAATGGAACGTTCATGCAGCTCTCTAAAAGGGGCAGAGAAGCCAAAGTGGACACGGGGATCATTACGCGGCCCGGACAGTTCAGTAATTTACCGGCAGGAGAGGTCTACCTGGCACCGCTTGAAGGAAGTGCCCGGGGACGACTTGTCCTTGAGTGGGCGCCGACCAGAAAGTTGAAAAATCCGGTAACGCTGTACATTGAAAATGGATATGTGCAGGACATTGAGGGCAGGGAGCACTATGTTTCTTATCTGAAGGAAAAGCTTTCCGAAAAAAAAGAGAACAGAAATATTGCGGAGCTGGGGATCGGTACGAATGACAGGGCAACGCGGCCTGATAATATCCTCGAATCCGAAAAAATACTTGGCACGATCCACATTGCTCTGGGCGACAACAGCTCCTTTGGAGGAAAGGTGAGCACCTCTTTTCACCAGGACTTCGTGCTCTTCAAACCGACAATCACACTCATGTACGAAAAGGGAGGGAAAAGAACGCTGATGAAAGAAGGTGCGTTTGGGTACGGCAGGACAGAGTGATACTCGTCTGCACTGATCATACGGGAGCAGGCCCCCGGAAGGCCCTCATCTAAAAAACTGTAAAAAAAACTTGCCTATGTCAAATAATATAATATATAATAACTCACTCTCCTTCCCGGGAAAGTTATCAACAACTTATAAACACATGTGAATAACTATAGCTGCCATCTCGTAAGCCTTTAATACCAAAATAAAAAGGAATCATGAATATCGAAGAAGCCTGGACAAAAACCATTGAAGCCATTGGAGCAAAGGTCGGCAACCAGGCCTTTGATCTGTGGTTCAGACCGTTAAAACTGGTGCAATTTCAGGATGAGCGTGTCGTGCTTGAAGTCCCTAACAAGTTTTTTAAGGAATGGATTGAGGACCACTACCCCGGAATTATATCCGATACATTTGAGGTATATATCAAGAAAGCGGTTTCTGTCAGCTACAGGGTATTTGAAAAAAAGGAGGACCCTGCCATCAGAAAGATCGAAACACGGCAGGAAAACAGGCGATCAAAACTGGCGAGCCGGGGGATCTTTCTGAACCCGAAATTTATCTTTGATACCTTTGTTGTCGGGGCAAGCAATCAGTTTGCCCATGCTGCTTCGCGGGCCATTGCAGATGCCCCCGGCAAGGCATATAATCCTCTGTTCATCTATGGAGGGGTAGGACTGGGCAAAACCCATCTTATGAATGCAATAGGCAATAAGATCATAGATCAGCAGCACAATGTCAAAATGCTCTATGCCCCTGCCGAGCAGTTTACCAACGAATTTGTTTATTCCATGAGAAACGACAGGATGGACGAGTTCAAGACAAAATACAGAAATCTGGATGTCCTCATCATAGACGATATCCAGTTCATTGCCGGGAAAAGCGGGACGCAGGAAGAACTGTTCCACACCTTCAATGCCCTCTATGACACCCATAAACAGATCGTTTTTTCGAGCGACAGGCCGCCAAAGGACATCGCCCCCATCACGGAGCGGCTCCGGTCCCGGTTTGGCATGGGCCTGATTGCGGACATACAGATACCTGATGTGGAGACAAAGATGGCGATTCTGGGGAAGAAGTCCGAGATGGAGGGAATTGAACTTCCGGAAGATGTCAGTTACTTTCTGGCCAGCAAGGTAAAGTCAAACATCCGGGACCTTGAGGCATGCATGATACGGCTTGGGGCGCATTCCTCCCTTACGGGAAAGATCATCACCATTGATATGGCGAAAAATGTCCTGAAAGACCTTATTTTTGATGAGGAAAAAGCCCTGACCGTTGAGTATGTCCAGAAAACGGTCTGTGAATATTTCGGCCTGAAGATTCAGGAAATCAAGGCCAAAAGGAGGACCAGGGACATTGCCTTTCCCCGGCAGGTTGCCATGTATCTGAGTAAAATGCTCACCGATTCTTCGCTCAATGAGATCGGGAAGAACTTTGGCGGAAAAGATCATTCTACGGTGATACATGCCTGTAAACTGATAGAAGAAAAACGGCAGAAGGACGAAGAGCTCGATAAAAAGATTGAGTACCTGATAAAGAAAATAAGAAGTTATTAAGAGTTTAAAAAAGGGGATGTTTTCATATATTATTTGCTAACAGGAAGCCGTAATCCCAGGAGGACAAAATGAAGCTGAAGATACAAAAGGAAGCAATACAACATGCATTGCAGGGCATCCAGGGAATCGTTGATAAAAAAACCACCATGCCGATACTGAGTCACTTTTTGCTGAAGGTCAACAAGACGGCGTCGATAATGGCAACAGACCTTGATATTGCATTGAGAGGCCCGCTTAAGGCAGATATCATAAGTAAAGGCGGACTCTGCATCCCGGCGCGAAAACTGTTTGAGATCGCACGGGAAGTGGAGGGAGACATCCTTCTCGAAGCGCAGGACAATAACTGGATCAAGGTTACATCGGGGAAGAGCACCTTTAAGTTAATGGGGCTTCCTGAAGAGGATTTTCCCGCGTTGCCGGAAGTCATCACATCGGAAGAAATCACCATAAAAGCGGACATGCTCAGGGACATGATTGAAAAAACAATATATGCGACCGGGGAAAGTGATACCCGCTACACATTGAACGGCCTTCTTCTCCACTTTATCCCGAAAAAGAAAAATATTGAACTCAAGGTCGTCGGCACTGACGGCCACAGGCTTTCTGTCATTGCGGTAGCCCTTGAAGGAACAATCCCTGAGGAGAAGAAACTGATACTGCCAAAAAAAGCGGCCATGGAATTAAAAAAACTTATCGAGGGGAGTACGGAAAATATCTCCCTGTCCATAAATAAGAACCACATATTTTTTATCACCGATGACATTACCCTGACATCCAGGCTCATCGAGGGGACGTACCCGAACTATGAACAGGTTGTCCCGAAGAATAATGAAAAAAAGGTTGTCATTGATAAAATGGCCCTGCTCAAGGCATTGAGGAGGACCTCCCTGATGAGCAGAGAGAGGACAAATGCCGTACGGTTTGATTTTGAAGAGGGAAAGATTACGCTTATCTCAATGAACCCTGATATTGGAGAGGCAAGAGAAGAAATCGCGGCACACTACAAGGGGGAACAGATGTCCATTGGCTACAATGCACGGTATGTGCTGGACATTCTCCAGGTAATGGAGGGAGAAACAGTCAGCATGGAGCTTCAGGAGCCGTTGAGCCCGACACTGCTGCTCTCCCCTGCAGCGGAAGGCTATACCTGCGTCGTCATGCCGATGAGAACATAACATAAGTAAATAAGATATGATGATAGAGAAGGCCGGGGAAGGAGCAGCTTCCCTGACACAGTTCTCACGTTTACTGGAAAGGAAGTAAATGACAGAGCAAGTAAAAAATGAAAAATCAGGTGACTATGGTGCCGGAGATATAAAAGTCCTGAAAGGGCTGGATGCGGTGCGAAAAAGGCCTGCCATGTACATCGGCAGCACCAGTGTTGAAGGGCTTCACCACCTCGTATATGAGGTGATCGACAACAGTGTTGATGAGGCCCTGGCGGGCTTTTGTGACAGGATCGATGTCACCATTCATATGGAAGGCAGCATCACCGTTGTTGACAATGGCAGGGGTATTCCTACCGGGCTGCACCCGGGGGATTCTAAAAAGAGGACCGCAGCGGAAGTGGCCCTTACCGAGCTCCATGCAGGAGGAAAGTTTGAGAGCAAGGCATACAAGATTTCAGGGGGCCTGCACGGGGTCGGTGTCTCGGTAGTGAATGCGCTTTCTGAATGGCTTGACCTGAACATAAAACAGAACGGGCAGGTATGGACGCAGCGATTTGAACGGGGGGTCCCCACAGGACGTCTCAGCCTTGAGGGAAAGACGAAAAACAGGGGCACAAAAATAAGTTTCAAACCCGATGCCGAGATCTTCGAAACCACGGAATTCAATTTTGATACCCTCGTAAACCGTTTCAGGGAGCTGGCGTTCCTGAACAAGGGGCTCAGGATAAACATAACAGATGAGAGGACCACCAGGGAGCAGACCTTTTTCTATGAAGGCGGCATTGTCTCCTTTGTTGAGCATCTCAATAAAAACAAGAACTCACTCCATCCCAACATAATCTACATATCCAAAGAAAAAGACAGGATATCGGTGGAGGTGGCAATGCAGTATAATGACAGTTATTCCGAGAACATATATTCCTTTGCCAATAATATCAACACAAAAGAAGGGGGGACGCATCTTGCCGGATTCAAGGCCGCCCTTACCCGGTCTATCAACAGCTATGCTTCATCATCAGGGTTGATGAAAAATGTTAAGGAATCCGTTTCCGGCGATGATGCGCGGGAAGGCCTGACGGCCGTTATAAGCGTAAAGCTTCCCAACCCCCAGTTCGAAGGGCAGACAAAGACAAAACTGGGAAACAGTGAGGTAAAGGGCATGGTGGAGTCCCTTGTCAATGACGCCCTTGGCAGCTATTTTGAACAGAACCCGTCTATTATCAATAAGATAATTGATAAGGCGATCCAGGCGGCCCGGGCCCGGGAAGCGGCACGGAAGGCACGGGAGCTGACCAGGCGAAAGGGCGCCCTTGAGGACACAGGACTCCCCGGAAAGCTCGCTGACTGCGCTGAAAAAGACCCTGAGATGAGTGAAATATTTATCGTTGAGGGCGAGTCCGCTGGAGGCTCTGCCAAACAGGGAAGGGACAGGCATACGCAGGCCATTCTTCCCTTAAAGGGAAAAATCCTGAATGTTGAAAAGGCGCGCTTTGATAAAATGCTGAGTTCCGAAGAGATCAAGATCCTTATAACCGCGCTCGGCACCGGGATAGGGAAGGAAGATTTTGATATTACAAAGGCACGGTATCACAAGATTGTCATTATGACCGATGCTGATGTTGACGGCTCCCATATCAGAACGCTTCTGCTGACCTTCTTTTTCCGGCAGATGTCGGAGGTAATCGAGAAGGGATATCTCTATATTGCACAGCCGCCCCTCTTCAAGGTGAAAAAGGGCAAAAAGGAAAAATATTTGCAAAATGAAGGGGAGCTTGAGAACATGCTTTTTGAGCTCGCAGCAGATGACATTGAGATACACAACGGAAAGCTTCTCACCGGCAGGGAGATAATCCCCTACATAAAGAACCTTTCCAAATTCGAAAAGCTCCTTGAGTGGTTTGCGCGGAGAAAGAACGACACTGCCCTCATCAAAACCCTGCTGCATTATGAGCTGGACAAGGACCTCTTAAAGAACAAAAAAGACGTACAGGCCCTGATAAAGCGTCTCAGGGGAGAGTTCCCCGACCTGTCGGACGAAATCAGGGAAGACGAGGAACATCGGTCATACAGAATTGCATTAAAACGGGACGGCCTCACATTGACCATTGACGATGAGTTTCTCACATCCCCGGATTTCAGGGAATTGACGAACCTCTTTTCCGAACTCAGAGGGCTCGGGCACCCCCCCTATAAACTCAAGCACAACAATGATACACACGAGTTCGGCAGCTCCCGGGACCTGTTTGACTATATCCTGTCCGTGGCAAAAAAAGGGATCAACATTCAGCGCTATAAAGGGCTTGGCGAGATGAATCCGGACCAGCTCTGGGAAACGACCATGCATCCTGAAAAAAGGACGTTACTGAAAGTCACTATCGAGGATTATGTCAAGACTGAGGAAATCTTCAGCACCCTGATGGGCGACCAGGTGGAACCGAGAAAGGATTTTATCGAGCAGCATGCCCTTGAGGTCAGGAACCTGGATATTTGACCTCAATAGCCGACCATAGGGACCGGCTTACCCTGCCGTGGAGGTATTGAAAGAACTGTGCTTGATACCATTAATCCGCTGCAAACGGAGTCGTGGAAAAAACTGACGGCCCATTTTGATGACATCAAGGGGAAACACATGCGGGACATGTTTCGCAGTGACCCTGACAGGGCTTCCCGGTTCACCCTCGCCTTTGAGGATATCCACGTGGATTACTCAAAAAATATCATCACCGGTGAGACCATTGAGATGCTGCTGGAACTTGCCCGTGAAGCGGGGCTGCCTGATGCCATAGAGAAAATGTTCTCAGGGGACATAATTAATACGACCGAAAACAGGGCCGTTCTCCATACTGCATTGCGCAACCGCACCAATACCCCGGTACGCGTCGGGGGGAAAGACGTAATGCCGGAGGTCAACGCTGTTCTCAAACACATGGAGACGTTCGCCGGTGCAATCATTTCGGGAAAGTGGAAAGGGTACTCGGGACAGCCGGTCACCGATATTGTGAACATCGGCATAGGCGGTTCGGACCTGGGCCCTGCAATGGTGAGCGAGGCATTACGGCCCTATGCCCACCCGCGTATCAATGTACACTTTGTCTCAAATATTGACGGTACGCATATTGCTGAAACACTGAAGAAGATATCTCCTGAAACAACCCTGTTCATGATTGCGTCAAAGACCTTTACCACCCAGGAGACAATGACGAATGCCCGTACGGCCAGACAATGGTTTCTCGATGCGGCCGGGGGCGAGGAGCATATACGGAGGCATTTTATCGCCCTGTCAACCAACAGGGATGAAGTGGAAAAATTCGGTATTGATCCGGAAAACATGTTTGTGTTCTGGGACTGGGTCGGGGGGAGATACTCCCTCTGGTCGGCTATAGGTCTTTCCATCGCCTGCTCTGTCGGGTTCACACACTTTGCCGCCCTTCTTGACGGCGCACATGCGATGGACAACCACTTCAGACAGACGCCGTTTGACAAAAATATACCTGTCTTGCTGGCCTTAATAAGCATCTGGTACAACAACTTCTTCGGGGCACAG
>JBFKMY010000128.1:0-6780 GCA_041629615.1 Thermodesulfovibrionia bacterium
CATGACAATGAAAGCAACTTCAATTTTGAGATAGGTTCTAATTAAAAATTATCCTTTATTCATGTTTTAGTTGAAAAGGACTTTTAAATGACAGCATTATTTCCGTGTTTTCTTCTTTTGAGCAGTGTCTTTCAATATCTTGCCAAAGAACCAACTTTATCGAGTCAAATAATTGATTGAGCAGTATCTGCATTATTCGGGTTAAGGCTCTAAACTAATTGCCGCTTCCTCATCATGCTTGCCCCGGCCCACAAGAAAACTGCGGAAAAACTCAAATGTATTGTCTATCGACTGAACGTCTCTGTCCTCTATTACCTGACCTTCAGACATCACCATTACACGACTGCAGTAATGGATTGTATGCCAGCGGTGCGAGACTGCCAGGACAGTAGTTTCAGGAAGTAGTCTCCGTATGTTCTGCCAGATCATATCCTCTGTTTCAACATCCAGGCCGCTCATGGCCTCGTCAAATACAAGGACATCGGGTTTTTGCACAATGGCCCTTGCGATGGCAATACGCTGACGTTCACCGCCTGAACACCACGCCCCCCTGTCACCGATGTTTGTATCCAGGCCATTTTCAAGGGAGTCGATATAGGGTGACAGCCGGGCAGCTTCCGCAGCAGCAAGGACTTCTTCCCGGGACGCTTCAGGGACCGCTATTTTTATGTTTTCCAGCAAACTCCGGTTAAACACTATTGCATCCTGGGAGCATAGTGCAAACATGCGTCTGTAGCTGCGGCTTTCTATCTTGTCCAGGGGGATATCATTAACAAGAATGGCGCCTCTCTCAGGAATCAAGAGACGGAAGATCATATCGCACAGTGTACTCTTGCCGACTCCGCTTTTACCGATAAGTAAAACGCTTTCCCCTCTCCTTATCTCCATGGATGCATCACGCAGGACATAATCATTTTCTCCGGGCTCCCCGGAATAGGAAAACCATACCCTGTCGAATCTCAATTTTTGAAAATTCCGGACAGAGACACGACCATCTGTCTTTCTCTCCGTGTCTGCATGTCTCTGAAGGATTATTAACTTTCTTCCGGAATGCACAGCCATTTTATAGGTGACAAACCCGCTGGACAGATCCTTGAGCGGGCGGTAGATATTGAGAAAGGACATTAAAAATGCAAAAAAGGTCCCTGTTGTAAATGCTCCGGAAAAAATGCTCTGGCTCCCGGCCAGCAGTATGACAGACAGTCCCATGAGTCCCATAAATTCAGAAACAGGGGCCATCAGTCCCATGTAGAATGCGTTTTTCTGATTAAGGACCCTCTGTCTGTCTACAATGGAGCCGAGATTGCCTGCTTCCCTGTTTTCCAGGTTGAATACCTTAATGATCCGTATCCCATAGATCGCTTCGGATATGATCTCCTCTACCATGCCCAGCAGCTGCTTGCGCTCATAGAGGAACTCTTTGACTTTCTTCTTGAGGAAAAGTATGAAAAGGAAACCCAGAGGAAAGATGATCATGCCAAACAGCGTCAGCTTCCAGTCAATGACAAGCAGTGCTGTTATTGTGCTGATCAGCGTGACAGGCTGCTTGACCCAGGAATGGAACATTTTAAATGCCGACTCGCCGAAGACAGCTGCTTCCTTCAGTACCCAGCCGTATTTTTCACTGTCCCTCCTCTGCGTATGAAAGATAAACGGGCTGTATATGAGGTCCCTGAATGCCTTTACAACAAGGGAATCACGGACACGGGAGATGGCCAGGTTCTGAAACCAGTTGTAGAGAAAGTCCAGCAGGCTTTTTAACACTGTGGCAATAAAAAGGGCCCCTATTAAAAGCAGCACCCCCTTCTGGTCCCTGTTTTCAAAAAGCTGATCAACGGTGACCTTCACAAGCCAGATACCTCCGCCGATCACGGCACCCTGAACAAGGAGCAAACAGGCCAGAGAAACGATAATTTTTTTTTGCGTGCGGACTGCAGCCCATAATTCAAGGAAGACCATCCCCTTTGGAATTGACTTTTCTTCAGGGGTCCCTTCACGGATCTCCTGGACTAACCTTTTAATCCCCTGTTTCTCTTTTCCCATCATCTTTCCTATAAAACATACAGCACCTGCGGCTGCCTTAAGAATCCCGGGACAGATTCTTCTCCTGGTTGTGCCGCACCCTTGCGCGCCTTGCCGATAAGCTCTTCATATGCCTTTTCAGGCGTAATCAAATTCATACAGCTTGTGCCTCTGATGCAGGGGCCCAGTACACAGGGCCTGCACGGCAGGTCTCCGGGTGGCAAAATCAGGGTGTGCAGCTCTCTGTTAACAGGCCCGAATTCCATTTCATTGGACGGACCGAACAGAACGACAGTCGGCACCTGACATGCCTGTGCAATATGGGACGGCCCTGTGTCGCAGGAGAAGAACGCAGTGCAGCTGCGAATAACCGCGATCATCTGCGCGAGGCTGGTTTTCCCGGAAAGATTCAAAAATTTATCTTCAGGGAAAAGGCCATTCAATTCTGAAGTTCCGTTTTCGGCAAGCCCCAGAAGAACGAATTTGAGATTGTCCCGGATACCCCACTCTATTACGCGTTTAAAATTATGAACAGGCCATTCCTTGATCCGCCTGGTGGTTTCCACACTCAGCCCCACAATAATGTCCTCCCTATTCCCCCATTCAGACCTGATCAGCGTTTGTGCCCAGAGGTCCATATATGGATCAGGATGAAGCCTGGGCTCATTTTTTTTTCTATGATAATCGAGACCAACATGCTCAAAGAGCTTCGCGCTTTCATGATACTGTCTGCGGTCAGGAGGCTCCACATTGATAATATGGGTTAAATAGGGGTTCATGGCACCGCTGCCGGGCCCGCTGCTGTTCCCGTTATTCCCCAACATACTGTCCCGGCCCATAAAGCCAAGCTCTGTGATGCGCAGGGGGGCATACCGACCGACCTTTATCCGGCCGATCCGGACAGGCGCGCGGCTGGCCTCAAATACCAGTGAAGTAAAAATGGGGTAAATCCCCCTCTGGGAAAACATGGCAATGCCTTCAGCAACAATGTCATACCTGTTCCTGTATATAAGCCGGAAGAACGCGGCATACGCAAGCGGGGTCTTAAAATTATTCCGGGTAAAGTATATCAGGTTGTCCACCGGTTCGAGCTGTTCCCACATGGATTCGAAGCACCCGGTCAGCACATCAACACGGGCCCCCTTCCAGTGCTCTTTTATCCGCCGGAAAAGAGGATCAAAAAGCAGGCAGTCACCAAGGCCGCCGAATACAATAACCAGTATCTTCCTATGCCCTTCCTTAACAGGCGGATGAATGATCTTTTCAAGAGAAAATACAATAAGACACATGCGCAAAAAAAGTCTCAATAACCAGCCTCTCGCTATCCTCCCGTAATATCTGGCCCGGAGACTGGTTTCCCTGACCCACTTATTTGTCTTTAATCCTCTCTCTCGCATTTGTTATTATCTTAATCCGCAAAATGTATATCACATAATGCAGATGTTGAAAAACAGTTTAAATGACGATACCTTAGATGCAACATTAACTAATGTGAGCGTACACACTTTAATGCAAAGCCATATGCATTATTTATATTAAATCCATCGAATCAATTAAAGTGTTTTTCAACATCTGCATTATGCGGGTCAATTATTATTAAATGAACCAATTGTCCGCGCAAGGCATCCGCCGTTGCACAACCCGTTGATCCTGTAACGGCATTCAGGGCAGTCCGGTGTATTTCCCATTTTATAGTAACTATTGAACGAGTCTTTGTAGAACTTGATGACTTCACGTTTATTCTGAAATTCCTCAAGACGTCTGTTGGCCCTGTTGGTGAGGGGAAAGCAGCGCCAGATCCCCAGGTCAGGACCCACATCAACGATCGGCGAACAGACGGATTTAAATTTTACGGCATAATTGAGAAGCTCCCTGTGCTGATCAAGGCTGAACATACAAAATTTAAACCCGCAGTCAAAAGAAAAGCTGATGCCATTCTCGTACGTTTTCCCTGCAAAAGACACCAGATCATCAGCAATGGCCGGAAGGTCCTCTTCACGGGCATAACGATTTTCCGTGCCTAAAATCGGATGGGTAATACCAACCCGGATATGACGCTCCAGCCCGTACTTCAGGATAGCCGATATCAGATAGTCATACTCCTGTCCCGGCTGATAGACATTAATCCCAAGACCGACCTTCCTGCCCAGAACATTCATTGTTCTGTTTACTCTCTGCCACTGCAAAGCCGGATAGTCTTTTGCAGAATTAAGGTTCAGGGCGACACGGATCCTGGTGTCCGTGTGAGCCGAAAGATAATTCAGTACAGACTCTGTTATCACACCGTTGCTGAATATCATGACCGATGAAAAAGACTTTTCCTCAAGGACGCGGTCGACCATTTCCACAAAATCAGGATTCAGTGTTGGTTCACCCCCGAGAATCACAAATCGCGAAAGCTGGCTTCGCTTGTAGAAGTCAATGATCTCTTCCAGCCCTTCCATGCTCAGGTTCTTTGTGCTGTCTCCCTGGTCCCGGCCCAGCTCGACCTTTTCCCTGGCAAAACAGTACGGGCAATTTCTGTTGCAATAGGTGTTGAACAATATGTTGGCCATTCTCTCTGCTCCTTCACATGAATTGTCAGGCTATCGTATAAAATACCCGCCTGCACACAGTCCCAGTGCATTAACTATGCATTCTTCACATTCGCGATAAGGCCCCCTGACAAGCCTGAGTCTGTCCCCCTCTGACAGGTCCTGTTCCGGCCGCCACTGCTGCAAGGCATGATGAAGAGTGTCCTCCGCTGTTATATGCAGGACCCTTTCGCCGGCGTCCGCTATCGCTGTTTCCAGTGCGTCTGACTCGAGGATAAACAGGGCATCATCATCCGTTAAACGGCAAAGAGGTATCATGCGCGACACCCGTGGCCGCAAGCCGCAGCTGTTTGCCTTCTTCACAAAATCTACGGCAGCGCTTAAAGTATCCTTTTCATCATTTACCGCAGGAACAACCGTGATATGAGCGGAAACTCCGGTTCTTTTCAAACCATCAATGAACACGCTCCATTTTTCCCCGCTGTCCTGAGAGAACCAGTAATAGATATGAAGGCCCTCTCCTGCCTCAGTTATGTACCTCGGCAAACCAGCCCCGGCATCCGGGGTCAGGAGCAATAGATTCTTTTGAGGGTCCAATGTCTGGACAGGGAAAGGGTACATCATGTTAACGGAACCGATAGTATTTTTCCCGGAGCGTTCCTGATTAAAACGTTCCCTTGCCAGCCCCAGAATCCTGCTTTTGTCCGGATCGTTGTTTGACAATGCCTTCAAAAAAGGATAAAGAACCGGAGCAGACTTGATCCAGCTGAATGCATACTGCTCCAGCACTTCTTTCCGGGAGCGGGAAATCAGTTTCCTGCAGCCTGCGGTCCAGTCTCCAGTTCGCAGCCATGCGGCCGGCATTGCAGATGTCGGGGACCTCTTCAGCATAGCGCAATCCGCCACCGGCATACTGATTGCTTCCATACGCGAAAGCGGATAGTTCTGAAAAAAAGCAAGGGCAGCTGTAAATACCTTCAGATCAGGATCACCAAGCAGGGGCAGCAGTTCGTCCAGCGGCTCCCTCCCGGGGAATGACCAGGCGTTCCGGATAATCGACAGTTTCTCCGACCGTCCGTTCATATTTTTTCTTTCTTTTATCACGGGAAGTTCTTTCCCTGAAAACACTGCATCCAGTGCTCTCCCCTGTTCATCCAGATCCAGTCCCACCTGTGCATAAAGTGAAAAGGGGACATTGTCTGCGAGGGCCTTTGCAAAGCGGGCGGCCTTGCCGCGTCCCATGAAAGAGAAATGACGCTCCTCCTGTGAAAGTATTTTTAACGACTCATCACTGCTCAATTTTGCAATATCCGTTTTATGCTCACCTGTGACTTCTACAAAACAAATATACTTGAGAACAGCGCCGTCTCCCGGCCCGTTTTTCTGAAGGAAATAATATTTCCCGCCCTCTTTTTTATATTCATCAAGCCCGATGTCCTGATCCTGAAACAGTCTGAAAGACAGGGGACGGAGCGAGAGGTCGCGGTCAAGAGGCCATACATGCATTTCCGACTCTCCGGGGGTAACAAGCACGGCATCGTCCGCGTAACAATGAAAGCCAAAACGCGTGAGGTTGAATGCAGTTGTTGATTTGCCCGATCCTGACCTGCCCATCAGTACAATGGCATTGTTCCCCCTGACCATACAGGAGCCATGCAGGATGAACCCCCCTATCCTCTCAAGGATGGGCTGCAGCGCTGCCTGAAGGACATCATCAAGAAGATAGTGAGAGGGCATGTCCGAAGGATAGCGGACAGTGGTCCTGCTCTTTTTAATATCAAAAGAAACCGTATACAGGTCAAACATCCGCAGCAGCATCTTTACGTGGTCCGGCCCTGGTTCCTTCCTTTCAATATATACCACATTGGGTTTACAGGGGGTCCTGATAAGACCGGACACAGAATCATCCTCGATATAATTAATTTCGCCGATAATCTGATTCTCAAATGTTTCAGATAAGAGTATATGACTGAATGCTTCTTCAGAAAAACCCGCATTATCAAATGTCAGCCTCACACCTGATCCCCCCAGATTGAGAAACGCAGCAGTCAGTTTATTTGAAACTTTGAGATGAGTGTCTGCCATTACGTGTATTCCACCATCGGGACAAACTTGTTTATGACCTCGTCTACTTCAAAGAGCACATGCTCTTCTTCAACAAGCCAGCAGTGCCACTTCGGGTCCCTGTCCTCCATGTGCACACCAAACACAAGACGTATCGCAG
>JBFKMY010000129.1:0-6662 GCA_041629615.1 Thermodesulfovibrionia bacterium
AAATGGTAGGCGGAACAGGGCTCGAACCTGTGACCCCAGCCTTGTAAGGGCTGTGCTCTCCCAACTGAGCTACCCGCCCGGTCCTATTCGAATATACGTCGACAGAGTAAATACTATAACAGATACGCGTAGGAAATTAATAGTATTTTCCTTCGTTTGATTTAAACGTGTTTTTTACGATACAATTAACCAGATTATATCCAAAAAAAGCTATGCTGATAAGGGAAAAAACATACTCTGTGAGCCCGCGATATTTAGTACATCTTATCATGCTCCTGTCTGTTATGGCCTGTGCAACCGATAAAGCAGCCATGAAAGAAGAACCTCTTTTTATACCCGAAGAGGCTTTTAAAGAGGCGAATGAACTCATTAAAAATGAATATTATGAAGAGGCGCGGGAACTGTTAGAGACAATCAAGATAAAAGATGCATCGCAAAAGTATGTGCCCTTAGCAAGGCTCCGGATTGCTGACACATATTTTAATGAAGAATCCTATGATGAAGCGGTCATTGAGTATGAATCCTTTCTGGACGTGTATGCAGACCACCAGTATGCATCCTATGCGCAGTATAAGCTGGCAATGTGTTTTTTTCAAAGGATCAAAAGTGTTGATATCGGGTATTCATGGGCGAAAAGGGCATTGAACGAATTTGAAAAGCTGCAGCGGATTTATCCGAGAAACCCCTATATGGATATTCTGGAAACCAGACTTAAGGCATGTATGAATATACTGGCCGAGTATGAGTTTTACGTAGGCAACTTTTATTATAAAAAGGGGTCATATAACGCCGCCATAGGAAGGTTCAGCGGCGTGCTGAAAGACTATCCCCATTCAGTCAGGGTTCCGGAGGCCCTCTATTATACAGGCCTTTCCTATGAACAACTTGGACAAAGGGATGAAGCGGTACATTCATTGACAGCATTGATAGACAGGTTCCCTGCCACAGAGTTCTCCATAGATGCAAAAAAACGTATTCATTCTCTTGATAAGGAAAAGTGAAATACTATCCTGCCTTTCTCGATCTGAAAGATAAAAAAGCAGTGATCCTGGGGGGCGGAAAGGTCGCAGAAAGAAAGGTCCGCCTCCTGCTCCAGGCAGGCGCTTCTGTTACGGTCGTAAGCCCTGATGTTACGGCTCGTCTCAGAGATTTAGTGAACAGGGGATTGCTCCGGCACGTAAAGCGAACCTACAAAAAGGGGGACCTCAAAAACGCATTTATTGTAATTGCCGGAACGTCCTCTTCAGTAATAAACAGGAAAATTGCCCGGGATGCGCGGCATCTGGTAAATGTAGTCGATATTCCTTCGGAAGGGAATTATATTGTCCCCTCAATTCTTAAACGCGGCCCCCTGACAATTGCCATATCCACAGAGGGTTCCAGTCCGGCCCTCTCAAGGGCAATACGAAAAGAGCTCGAAAGGCAGTACAGCAGTGAGTTTGCCCTTTATCTGAAGTTTGTAGAAAGGGTTCGTAAAAAAGCGATGAAGGACATTGCAGAGGCTAAAAGGAGAGAAAAATTTCTAAAATCGCTGGCATCTGATGACCTGTTGAATAAACTGAGAAGCAAAGGATTCAGCACGGTACGAAAGATAATAGAGGGTTCACTCAATAAGAACAGTTACACATGAATGTCTGCCCTGCCGTGCGACTGAATAAGAAGGGCCGCAGGGGCCTATGCCAAAACACCTCTGTGGTACAATGAAACATGCCTGTAGTCTCATCTCCAGAAAAGGGCGACGGCAGTGTATTCGCCGGTGCCCTGCGCATACTTAACAGCGGAGGGCTTATTGCCTATCCTACGGAGAGCTTTTATGCCCTCGGAGTTTGTGCCACTCATGAAGGTGCAGTCAAAAAACTCTTTGCATTAAAAAAAAGACCTGCAGATAAACCACTGCCAATAATTGTAGGGGACAGGGACGTTCTTATGTCAATCGTGAAAAAAGTCCCCGACCAGGCCGGGGATTTAATGAAACGATACTGGCCGGGACCTTTGACGCTGATATTTGAAGCCCGGGACAGTATTCCTCCTCTCCTGACAGGGGGGAGCGGGAAGGTGGCGGTAAGGGTCCCCGGCCCGGGCATTGCCCTTGACATGGTAAGGATGTTAAAGATGCCGGTAACTGCCACAAGTGCGAATCCTTCAGGAGGCCGGCCCGCTGTCACGGCAGGAGAAGTCCTTGAATATTTTGGGGACAGCGTGGATTTAATTATTGATTCCGGAACCACACCGGGCGGCATGCCTTCGACAATCATGGACATTACCGTATGTCCGCCTCTCCTCCTGCGAAGAGGACGGGTGGTCTTAGACTGAATTGAACATACAATGTTCCGGTAAAGCCCCTGAATGAAGGGGGCTTACCTCAATCCTAACAGTGTGAACAGATTGTAGGTCAGCCATGCTACTCCTGCTGTCATGGGCAGGGTAAAAATCCATGCCAGTACTATTTTCCTGGCAACTCCCCATCGTACTGCCGAGAGCCTCCTGGTGGCCCCGACACCCATTATACTTGTTGTAATAACGTGTGTGGTACTTACGGGAAGGCCCATGGCACTGGCACCGAGAATAACCGCTGTTGCAGCAGTTTCAGCAGCAAACCCGTGAACAGGCTGGAGCTTTAACATCTGGTGCCCCAGAGTTCTGATCACCCTCCAGCCACCTGCGGCCGTCCCTAATCCCATGGCGACCGCGCAGATAAATATCACCCAGAAGGGCACTTCAAGGCTAGAGAGAAACCCTCCGCTCACGAGGGCGAGGGTGATAACCCCCATGACTTTCTGCGCATCATTCATGCCATGACTGAATGCCATAAACCCTGCTGAGAGGATCTGCAGACGGCCGAAATATTTGTTGACTAACCCGGGAGATTTGTTGGCGAAAAGTCGCATGATAAACTTCATAAAAAGATATCCAAACAAAATACCGATCACCGGCGAGGTAAGCAAGGCGGTGAAGATCTTCGTAAGTCCTGCAAGGTTAAGATCTCCAAAACCTCCCAAATGGGCGACCCCCGCACCGATGACACCTCCTATGAGTGCGTGAGAAGCGCTCACTGGCAGCCCGAAGAACGTCATCGCGCCGTTCCACAAAAAACCGGCGAACAATGCCGCTGCGACAACGACAAGGGTAATGTCAGCGGGGTTTACTATCCCTTTTCCTATGGTCTTCGCGACTGCCGTTGAGAAAAAAGCTCCGGCCATGTTCATGGCTGCTGCCAGCAGCACGGCCTGAAGGGGAGTAAGCACCCTTGTGGATACAACGGTGGCTATTGCATTGGCAGCATCATTCCAGCCGTTGCTGATTTCAAAAAGAATGGCAATGGTGACGACGACGATGATTATTGTCTCAAGCATGTTTAAGAACTATGCTTTCGAGGATGTCCGCAACGTCTTCACAGGTATCATTTGCCTCTTCAAGATGTTCGTAAACTTCTTTCCACTTTATTACTAGGATAGGGTCTTTGATATTATCAAAGAGTTTGACAAGGGCCTCCCTGAAAATTCTGTCCCCCCTGTTTTCAAGGCGGTTTATTTCAATGCAGTATTCCTGAATGTATGAATATTTCTTTCCCTTAAGACATCCAATGGCTTTAATAATAAAATCAGTGGTTTCAAGGAGGGTTTTGCAGAGATCAACAGCTTCAGGCTGGGCAGAGTCGAGTTTAAACAGCATGGCCCTGTCTGCGGAGGCCCAGATAAGGTCCAGGACGTCGTCAAGGCAGTTGACGAGAGAATGAATGTCTTCTCTGTCAACAGGGGTCAGAAAGGTCTTGTTGAGTTTACGCATTATTTCATGCGTAAGCATGTCCCCTTCCTGCTCGGCTTCATATATTTCTTTTGCTTTTATCTCGCCCAGAGACAGGTCTTCCATCATTTCAACGAGCAGAAGGGCGCCTTTGTGCACATTAAGGGCCGCCCTTTCGAACATGATGAAAAAGTCGGTTTCTGTAGGAAGGAATTTTTTTAACATTACATGACCGCTTCGATTTTGTCTCTGTATTCCCGGTTAAAAGAATACTAGAATCTCATGCCTATGTCAACCGCATTTTTCCTTTTCACTCCATGGGCAGTCAGTGTGAATCAGGAGAATGGGAAATGACGGATACTCCTGTGTAATGAATAGTTTTAATTATTCATTCACAGGCTCCTGCAATACAAAAATATGTACCCTGGCACAGGTATTTTCTTTTGACATCGCATACCCCGCAATTGCATCCATTCTTTGTCACCGGGGCGCTGCTTTTCCCCCGGGCGCAGAACAGTGCTTCGCCTTCAACGCCCGGATAGGTAAGACAGGGCCCGCAGAACTTTATACATGTTGCGGCATTTTCCTGAGTGTCCTCCACGTTTGACATTTTTTCCTCCTTTTATTATTGTGTGATCCCTGTTAACAGAGAACCGGCGCCTTTATCCAGTATAAACATTAATTTTCCCTTTTTGGGTGTGACCATTGCAGCGGGAAGAAGCGGTGTCCTCTTTTCAATGACCTGTTTGGTAATTTCCGCCTTATTCACACCCGCTATGAGAAACAGAATATTCTCCGCGCCATTAATGAGCGGGAAGGTGAGTGTTATCCGTGCTTTTTTTGGTTTGTCCGAGGGGGCTACGGAAACAGCAAAACGCCGCGTTTCATGTAATGCCGCTGATCGGGGGAAAAGGGACGCTGTATGACCGTCTTCTCCGATGCCGAGGACGACAAGATGAAAGTGCGGCCGGCGGGTACGGACTTTTTTGCAATAGGACCGTAAGTCTGTTTCATATTCCTCTGCAGCGGATTCGGGAGACACTCCTGACGTTTGAACAGGATGAATATTCCTTTGAGGGATATTGACATGGCGCAGTAATGTTCTCTGAATCATGCGATAGTTGTTTTCGTCGCTTTCATAGGGAACAAAACGCTCATCGACGATAAAGACATGAGTTTTGTCCCAGGGGAGCAGTTTTTTTTCCGCAAGTTTTTGATAGAAAGGGACGGGTGTCTTACCGCCTGACAAGGCGGCAGAAAAAAACCCGCTGTTTTTTATTGCAGCCTCAGAAATGTTTGTCCACTGTTCAATGGCAAAGTCTGCCATGTGCTTCCTGTCCCTGAAGATATGAATATGTTTTATGGCATCAGTCATAAGTATTTATCGTCTGTACCGGTCTACTCCAGTATCCCATACTATCGCTTCTCCTGCAATAATCGCCCCGGAATGCATTTTAACATGATGCTGCAAAAGACGAAATTCCGCACATGCTGCGGTTAACTAACAACCACTATAAGGAATCGTGAGGATAAATACAATTACTGTTTATGGGGCATTTTTTCCTGTCATCCCAAAATGGTAATGTCCTGAATAACCAAAATTAAAATGTCCAGAAATAGAGTGCTATACTGCCTTTTTCATTTAAGGAGGCAAGATGGCAAGAAAGGACATTATCATGCTGAGCCAGAGGGAGTTGAAGAAGCTGCACGTAATGAGGAAAGTGCTGGAAGGGGTAGTAAAGCAGATAGAAGCAGCGGAGATGCTGTCATTGAGTGAGCGACAGATAAGACGGCTTGCAAACAGGGTAAGAATTGAAGGGGATACAGGAATAGCGCATAAGTCCAGAGGCAAATCATCGGGCAGGAAGTTGCCTGTGCATGTAAAGGAGACGGTGATAAAGCTATATCGTGAGA
Source organism: Thermodesulfovibrionia bacterium (assembly GCA_041629615.1). Taxonomy (GTDB): domain Bacteria; phylum Nitrospirota; class Thermodesulfovibrionia; order UBA6902; family UBA6902; genus JBFKMY01. The sequence goes on from JBFKMY010000129.1 coordinate 5,659, forward strand.
AATATACAGGATTTGGACCGACATTGGCATCAGAGAAGCTTGCTGAGTTGGAGGGGATACAGTTAAGCGATGAGACGTTAAGGTTGTGGCTCTTGGAGTCTGGGGACTGGAAGAAAGCCAGGAAGGGAAGAAAACATCGTCTGTGGAGAGAGAGGAAGCATTATGTTGGGGAGATGGTACAGATGGATGGCAGTCATCATGACTGGTTTGAAGGCAGAGGGCCCAAATGTGTGCTTATGGGATATATAGACGATGCAACGAGCAAAGCATTTGCGCGGTTTCATGAATACGAAGGGACGCTCCCTGCGATGGATAGTTTTAAGCGATACATCAAGAAGTACGGAATCCCTGTCAGCATATACCTTGACCGACTGTCAGCCTACAAATCGCCCGGAAAGCTTTCGATGAAAGAACTATCAGAGGAAACAGAGCTGTTGAGCGAGTTTGAAAGGGCGGCAAAAGAGCTTGGGGTAAAGGTAAAGCATGCCTATTCACCGCAGGCAAAGGGAAGGATAGAGAGACTGTTTAACACGTTTCAGGACAGGGTGGTCAAGGAGATGCGGTTACAGGGGATACAGAGCATAGAGGAAGGCAACAAGTTTTTAGCCGGATATTTACCGGTATATAACAGGAGATTCGCAGTAAAAGCCAAAAAAGTAGAGGACCTTCACAGAGAGATCCCTGAGGGTATTGATCTGGATATTATTTTGTGTATCAGGACGCAAAGGGGATTGAGGAATGATTATACGGTCGCCCATAACAAGAGACTTTATCAGATATTGGACAAGACAGAGGCAAAGAAAGTTCAAGTAGAGGAAAAGACAAACGGAACAATGGCAATCACTTTTGAAGGCAAGCGTCTAAAGTTTAAGGAGATTACAGAGAGGCCGCAAAAGCAGCAGGAGAAGCCTCTTCTATTTATTATTAAAAAGAAAAGAAATTATGATCCTGCGCCTCCCTGTCATCCATGGCGGCAGGGCCTCAAATCACAAAGATTAACAAGG
>JBFKMY010000130.1:0-6627 GCA_041629615.1 Thermodesulfovibrionia bacterium
AAGTACGTGAAGATGATCGATGGACTGACGGAATTCTTTTCCGCTAAAAATGAAATGACGGTCGGTGAATTCCGCGATATCCTGAAAACGTCGAGAAAGTTCGCGCTGCCCTTTCTTGAATACCTCGACAGCAACAGGATAACCCTGAGGGTAGGAGAGGTAAGAAAGTTTCTGAAGAAACTTTCCTAGCGTACTGTTACAACCAGTTCTTTACATTCGTTTTTTTGAGAGGATTGAGCCGTCATTCCCGCAGTCCTTAGGCGGGAATCCAGGTTTTGTTTGTTTCAGAAAGACAATGGATTCCCGATTACTACCTCGGGAATGACAACATTGACGTCTCACAGGATTTTTAATGTAAAGGGATACATGTAACATTACACGAGCTTCCCCACTTCCCCACTTATTTATGTCACAATAAGGACATAATGATCGATGTCGATGCCATTGCCGCACAGGTAAAGCAGAACTGCAATATCTCCGATGCCCGTTACTGGGGCTCTTACTCACCCTGCGGCCTGCTCCTCAGACTGCGGGACCTTTACAAGGTTGAACATGGCCTGAAGCCCTGGGAGAAAATAAGCCACAAGGCAGTAGGGTCATGGATAGATATCAGAGAGTCGTTGTGGCAGGAACGCGAGTCACAGGAATTTCAGGCAATAGAAATACAAGGCAGGGAATACGGTCCTTTCGAGGTAAGCAGCATAAATGAGGTCCTCTCGGAAAAGGGTCTGTTCTACGGCGCAGGATACGGCAACATGCTCAAGCCCGTGTTTATCCTGGCGGAATTATCTGAGCGGATAGCAAGGGGGAAATACAGCATTTATGTGGCAGGAAGGGAACTGGCCCGTGACCTTTCGACATCGCCCGCAATGATACAGGGGCATATGATTATTGCGCGGCAGGAAACAGCGCGGATGTTCCTGTGGGGAAAATTTGAAGAAATGAAGTCCCGGAAGTGCGCCGGTTCCCTGCACCATGCGTTTTCAGAATACGGGATATCCGGGGACTTTGACGATGCCTCCATTGAAGGCCCCTTCTCCCGCCTTGTTCAGGAAGAACTTTCCACATACGTGCACCATGAACTCGGGGAGGCTTCGCAGAGGAGGGTCCTCGGACGGTGGTGGAAGCAGCTCCTGCTGGATATCCCCTACAGCAGGGCGGAGCTGTTTATGAGGTCATTAAAGGACGTGCTCTCCGATACGTGCAGGTCCGGCATGCTCTCCTATATCGTTGAGGAGAAAAAGGCAGGATCTCTCAGCTTTTATGTCTCCCTGCTCAGCGGGTTCAGGAAGATGATCTTCCCTGACATGTTCCCTGCCTATGAAGCGTTCAGAAAGACCGGTAACTGGGACATCATTGAACGGGCGAGGGGGGAGGGATATAAAAAAGCAGGGGACTATGTGAGAAGCCTTAAAGGCATGTTTGATAAGGGCAGGGTATCTTCAAGGGACATTGAACAGGAGTTAATGCCGCACTTCAAAATCTGATGCCCGGGCAACGGCTTCCAGCAGGGAGGCCTTTGGGTGAGCACATGACTATATTTAAGTATATTGAAAAATAGTCTTGACTATTTATCAGTAGACAAGGAAAACAATACATGGTATTTATATAGTATAGTGTTATCCCGATACGGCCAAACCCTCCGTGAGAAGGGGGCGGAAGGCGGGGTCTCAGCCAGCAGAAGATGGCCGGGCTGCCAGAGGACAGATCTTTGGTGAGTTCGGCTTTATTTTATTTATTTGCCTATAATAAAAAGACGAGGCGCTGTCATGTCCGACCAGGATAATGTCAATATTCTCGGGATCGATATCGGATCAGTATCCATTTCGATTGTCGAGATCAATCGGGAAAAAGAAGTTGTTAAAACCGCCTATGAATTCCATCATGGAAACATCCTGGAAAACCTTAAAAATATCCTGAATACATTTGATCTTACACGGGTCTGCGGCATTGCGTCCACGTCCTCAACCCCGTCAATTATTAAAATAACCGGTCAATATGATAACCGGATCTCAATTATTGAAGCTGCCCGGCATTTTCATGAAAAAATAGGCGCGGTATTAATAGTGGGCGGCGAACGATTTGGTTTGATCAGTTTTGACGATGACGGCAATTATCGTAATTTCAAATCAAATACCCTCTGCGCGGCAGGCACGGGAAGCTTTCTTGACCAGCAGGCGAAACGACTGAACTTAAGCGGTATCGAAGAGTTGAGTGAACGTGCCTTCAATAATAAAGGGGTCATACCAAAAATCGCTACACGGTGCGCGGTATTTGCAAAAACAGACCTGGTCCATGCGCAACAGGAAGGGTATTCCTTAGAGGAGATCTGTGATGGTCTCTGTCACGGACTGGCAAAAAATATCGTAGATACGCTGATGAAAGGTGAACAGCCCAAACCTCCGGTTCTGTTCACCGGCGGGGTGTCCAGAAACAGGGCCGTGGCCAGACATATACAGTCAATAAGCGGGATGAATATTATTGCAGATGAGATGTGCTGGCTCTACGGTGCTGTCGGGGCAGGGCTTAACCTTATGGCAGACATGCGTCCGTTCGATGTGACATCGATAACGTCGGTCGATGATATCCTCATTAATAAACCCGTAGAAAAGAAGAATTACTGTGAGCCTCTCAGGCTCACCCTCTCTGATTACCCCGATTTCGGGAGTGTTCAGCACTACGAATACACCTCATTCGATCCGGACGACGTGTACCCTGTTGAGGTTGATATATACCATCACCTTTTACCTTTCAGACACTATGAAGTGTATCTGGGGATTGACATTGGTTCAACAAGTACAAAGGCATTATTGATGAACAGAGACAGGTCCGTTCTTTGCGGCTTTTATACAAGGACCGCCGGAAGACCTGTCCATGCAGTCCGGAAATTGTTCGCATCCATTGATGACGTTATTCTTAAAAGCAAATCATCCCTGCGGATTATCGGGGCCGGGACCACCGGGGCCGGAAGAAAATTTACAGGGAGAATAATAGGCGCTGACATTATCATCGATGAGATCACCGCGCATGCCCGCGCCGCCTGTGAACTGAATCCGGATGTGGATACCATCATAGAAATAGGAGGTCAGGACTCGAAATTTACCACGTTGAGAAACGGGATGGTCACCTTCTCCGCCATGAACGCTGTGTGTGCTGCCGGTACCGGGAGTTTCATAGAAGAGCAGGCCCAGAAATTAAAATGCCCCTTACCTGATTATTCCTCAAGGGCTGAAGGCAGGAGGGCACCCATTGCAAGTGACCGGTGCACCGTGTTTATGGAAAGGGACATTAATCATTATTTAAGTGAGGGATATTCGGTGGATGAAGTCCTTGCTTCGGTACTTCACTCCATCAGGGAAAACTACCTGACCAGGGTCGCAATCGAAAACAGCATAGGAAATACAGTATGTTTTCAGGGGGCAACAGCAAAGAACAGGGCCCTTGTTGCCGCCTTTGAACAGAGGCTGAAAAAACCGATACATGTATCCAGGTATTGTCATCTGACAGGAGCGCTCGGGGTCGCACTCATGCTTCGGGAACAGGAAGTAAAAGAAAGTGCATTCAAGGGAATAAAGCTTTATAAAAAGGATATCCCGGTAAAGTCTGAAGTGTGCGATATATGCACCAACCACTGCAAAATAACGATTGCTGACGTTGACGGCGATCGTGTTGCCTACGGGTTCCTGTGTGGAAGGGATTATGACACGAAAAAATATATAAACAATAATTTGTCCGGTTTTGATCTGATGAAAGAGAGGAAGAAAGTTTTTTCATTTAACCGGGCAAAGGAATATGTCACGATTGGTATTCCTGCAGCGCTTCATATGTATGAAGATCTGCCTATGTGGAAATATTTTTTTGATCAGCTTTCCATAAAAACCATGACCAGCGAGCCTTATACCGAAGCAGTAAAAGAGGGAAAGCGTATAGCCGGTGCTGAATTCTGCGCGCCCATGACCGCCCTGCACGGCCACGTAAAATATCTTCTTGACAGGGCGGATTATGTGTTCCTGCCATTTTATCTCGAAAAGAAGGCGGAGGAAAAGAACATAAGACGCCAGTTTTGTTACTACACGCAATTTTCGTCTTCACTTGTTTCTAACATTCTTTCAGAGGATGACGGAAACAGGTTTCTCATGCCCCTTGTTAACTATTTGTATAATCCTTTACATACAAAGGTGCAGCTCTACAACATGATGAAGCCGCTTATCAATCACAATATCAGTTATTTTGATGTTTCCACGGCCTATGACAGGGCCCTTGAATTCAAGGATTCATGTTCGGTGAAATTAAAGGAAATATACAAAAGAGAGTCAGGCCGCGCCGATGATATACACGTTGTTTTTATCGGCAGACCGTATTCAATCCTTCCTAAATCCATGAACAGCGGGATTCCGGAAATATTTGCGTCACTGGGAGTTAAAACCTTTTATCAGGACATGCTTTCCTATACCCGGGAAGATGTCAAATCAATCGCCCCCCTTTGTAATGAGCTGCCCTGGCATTATGCATCGGAAATGCTGAAATCGGCCGAGGCAGTGGCCCGTTCTGCAGGCGCATATCCCGTATTTGTGACTTCATTTAAATGTTCGCCTGATTCATTTGCTGTAGAGTATTTTAAAAAGCTCATGGAATCACATGAAAAGCCCTACCTGATCCTGCAGCTGGATGAACATTCTTCCAATGTGGGATATGAAACCAGAATTGAAGCTGCGATCCGGGCCTTTAGAAACCACCATGTGTCTCATACAAAAGAGAGTATAAAGAAGCCCGTCATGTATGCACCGTCGCTCATCCCCAACAGGGAGAGACACCTCTCAGATAAAACACTTATTATTCCGAACTGGGACAATCTCAGCCTGCCATTGATAGTTGCCAATCTCCAGAGTGAAGGAATTGATGCACGGCTCCTGGAGGAAACCCATACAAGTATTCAAAAAAGTCTTCGTCACAACAGCGGTGAATGTATTCCCCTTAACATCATTGCCCAGGAATTTATTGATTATGTGGAAAAACATGGTCTTGACCCCGGGAAGACCGTGCTGTGGACAATGACCACTACCCTGGCCTGCAATCTGAAGATGTTTCCTCATCATATAAAAAACATTTTTCATTCCTATGGGCATGGCATGTCAGCAGCAGACGTATATACAGGCAGTATGTCATTTGTAGATCTATCAATAAAACTCCCTTTGAACTCATATTTAGCGTATATGTTCGGAGGGCTCGTCAGAAAGATGGGGTGCAGGATACGGCCGTACGAAAAGGAAAAGGGAACAACAGACAGGACAATTAAAAAGAGTATTGAAATCCTGGCAGATGCCTTTCTGGGAAACAGATCAAAAGAATCCGCTGTTGCCGAAGTTGTGTCCTGTTTTGAAGGAATTGAGACGCAGTACGAACAAAGGCCCAAGATAGCAATATTCGGTGATTTGTATGCGCGGGACAATGAAGTGATGAACCAGGACCTGGTGCATTTTATTGAAGACAATGGCGGCGAGGCCATTACGACTCCCTTCAGCTCTTTTCTGAAGATGATATCCGGACAATATTTCAGGAAATGGTTTATTGAAGGACACTACCTGAACGTGCTGTCCACAAAAACATTTTTTACCACGGCAACAATGATGGAGAAGACCTATTATAAATACTTTGAACGGGTTTTAATGGAACCTGATCCTCAATACAACGAGTCTCCGGAGAAGATTCTGTCGGAATACAACATCAGGAAAGAAAATACCGGCGAATCAATGGACAATATCATGAAGATATATTATTTAAAGAAGCACTATCCCGATGTCTCGCTCTTTGTGCAGACCAGCCCGGCATTCTGCTGTCCCTCTCTCGTGACCGAGGCCATGGCCAAAGAAATTGAGAAAAAAACGGGGACACCCGTAGTATCTGTCACCTATGATGGAACGGGCGGCAATAAAAACGACATCATAATTCCCTATCTCAGGTATGCAACACTAAAGCATCCGGTCGGCATGCAACCGCGGAAACTGCCGGCAGCGGCGGGAGTGAAGGATATCGTCGAGCGTGGGGCGTCGAGCGTCGAACGTTAAAAAAACGCACGACGGTCTTTCAACTACGTTCGTCGAATCACCCCATTGCCAATTTAAAAGTAATAAAGTAATATTGTCTACGATAAACGAATCACGTTCGACGTTCGACGCTCAACGTCCGACGAAAAAAGGGGGACATGGAAAATGAAATTAGAAGACCTGGATGTTTTTAAGTTGTCGCATCATATGACTCTGGAGATTTACAGAATTACAGGGAATTATCCATCTGCTGAAAAGTTTGGTTTAACATCTCAGATGAGAAGAGCAGTATCATCTATCTGTATGAATCTCACCGAAGGTGCATATAGACTGGGCAAGAATGAGTTCAGGCGGTATGTGAGCATTGCCAGAGGTTCGTGCGGAGAATTGAAATATCAGGTTCTCCTCTCAAAAGATCTTGGATATATGGAAATGAATAGTTTTGACTTTCTGACGGAAAACTGTGAAAGAATAAATATGATGTTAATGAAGTTGTATAAGTCGTTGGAATAGCGTCGAGCGTCGGACGTGGAATAACGAAAGACACACGACGATCGACGTCCGACGAAACATGGCCATCCAC
>JBFKMY010000131.1:0-6595 GCA_041629615.1 Thermodesulfovibrionia bacterium
CAAAGAATCCCTGTTCCCGAGTGTCACCCCGTGTATTTCAATATCATGCCGGTCTTTTATTTCCCGTATAAAATCATCACCGCCAAGGGTAATTGTTCCAAGGACTATATTATCCGCATCAAGGGCATTCGCTGCAGCCTCCCTGAATACTTCGGAAAAACACTCCATCCTGCCAATCTCGTCGAGTATAGTAATATTTCTGTTTACAGGCCTGATTGAAGGGACGGCGATCCCTTCAATATTTTCAATACTGACCCCGTACCGCCGTATATGGAAAGCGGACCGGATGTCCTGATGAGCGAGGTATCCCCTCCTGCCGTCAAGGGTGTTCATCAAGAACCCTGCCCTTTTCCCCTGTATTCTCTCCTCCTCTGTATAAAACCCGTTGGCAGGATAGGAGAGGGCTTGTATTACTTTTTTTATGATCGTGGTCTTTCCCGATGAAGGGGCCCCCGTCAGGAAAATATTTTTCTTTCTCTTCTTCATATAAATGATTTTATCTTTGTATTCCCCTCTTTGGCAAAGAGGCCTGCCTGGGGTAGGCAGGGGTTTAAGGGCGAAACTCAAAAGGAAACCTTTTCATAAAAAAGACACTCGCCGATATTAAAGCGTTGTGGCCAGCAGGATAAAAATCACCCAGTAGATTGAAATAAAAAAGCATGGCAGGAGCCAGGAAAAATGCCGTGGTTTTATAGATCCGATAAATCCGTCCATTCTCGTTATCCCTTCGGTGGGGTAATCAACTCTCTCCTTGTTGTCGAAACTTTTCAGATGTCGAATGTGCGGATCAAAAAAAATGTGTTCATCTGAAAATATATGCTCCCCCGGACAATTCATCTTCCTCTCAATGGACCTCGCCTGAAAATATCGGAGCTTCAGCTTCAGGTGGAGTCGCATTGCAAACGTAACCCATGTTACATTAATGGAAATCCCGATTGCAAGAATGAGAAAAACAAAGGCATAGTCCATATAGGTCAAAACATAATTTACTTTGGTGACCAGAGCTGACACAAAAAATACCGTAAAAAGGATGACCAGTACATTCAGGCAAAAATAGATGATTTCCGAATACCGTAAACGGTTTTCCATTGAGGAGGTCATTGATATCAATGCCTTATATCTTTCCGTCGTAGCATCATGTACTTCCTGTTCAACGTTATTCATTTCTCTGTCCTCCGCGTCTCAGCGTATTTCATAACAGAGGCCCCTTTCTCCCTATGCAGTTGGTAAATAAATACATTTTAATTTGCCGCAACAGAATATTGCGTGATAATGCCTCCGTTATGTCCTATGGCGATAACGTTCAGCCGGGACGGATCAGGCTGTGTCAGGCTGATAGTGCCGGGAATCGGCGGATCATTTGTATTCCACAAAGGAATATCGAACCACGGAGACTGTTCTCCCTTGAAGGTATTTCTCCCGTTTGTAAACAGTGCGGCTATATTATTCCGCAACGCCCCGTTTGTGGCATCATTCATATCTATGACTCCATTAAAATTTGTATCGGTCTCCCGCAGGTCCTGTTTCGCTGACATCGACGATTGCAGCCAGTGGTTCAGTACGTCCCTTGCGTCCAGGGCGATCACTGTCACACTGCTTCTTCGTGCTTTTCCCCTTACCCCGACGTATAAGGTGATAGCAATAGCAGCCAGTATGTTGATAATCAAAATGACGATTAAGAGTTCCATAAGAGAAAAGCCCTCGTTATTTTTCTTATTTCGCATGAACGAAGTTTAAGATATTAAATAAAAAAGATCAATATTCACTCAATGCGTTCATTCGTCGGTAAAGGTAATTTCAATATAAAAAAATAACGTCATAATAGTACTATGATTCGCTTGCATTTCTCGCGCAAGGGGAATAAAAAAAGCATACAGGTCCCGTGTGGTACTATTGAGATAACCGGGTATAGAGGCATCAGGGATTTCGGGCATTATGAAAAATATCGAGCATATTGACATTTCAGGAGATGCAGGCCTCAGGATTCGCGGTAAAAGTCTGGAGGAACTCTTTGAAAATGCCGCTCAGGGGATGAGCAGCCTCATAACAGATACTATCAATACAGGGGAAACAGAACAAAAGGAAATTATTCTTAAGAAAGATACCAATGAAGACACACTGATCCGGTGGCTCAATGAACTCATCTTTCTCTTTGATACCTATGGGTTTATAGGCAAAACATTCCGCGTCAGTTTTGAGGGCACTCTGTTCAGTGCTCATGTTTCAGGCGGGTATTTCGATCCTGAACGGGGTGAAAAAAAACTCCTTATCAAGGCAGCAACATATCACAATCTCTCTCTCAGGAAATTAAATTCTCTTTGGGAAGCTACGGTAATATTTGATATATAGAGGGTCAGGGGCAAATAAATATGGCCTTAACGTTTGTCCTTTCAATGCAATGCAAAATTGCCTATAATGGAGCTATACAATCAATGGATTCAGTACCCTTATATAAAGGATGATATGGCTATTGAAGGATTAAGAAGGATTGACAGCACCAGACTTGAAGTCCCGAAAGGATACAGGTCAGGCATGCGTACAAACGGCATTATCTATATTGACGAGATCCTCGAAAGAGCACTGGAAAGCCATTCGGTTGAGCAGGTCGCAAACGTTGCGACCCTTCCGGGGATTGTGGGACCATCTCTTGCAATGCCCGACATCCATACAGGATACGGATTCACCATAGGCGGTGTTGCTGCCTTTGACCTGAAAGAAGGAATTGTTTCTCCCGGCGGTGTCGGGTATGACATTAACTGCGGGGTCAGGCTCTTGAGGAGTTCCCTGTATAAAAAAGATATTGCCGCCCACATAAAAGACATCGTGATTGCCTTGTATAAGGACATTCCTACAGGAGTCGGCTCCAAAGGAAAGCTGCGTCTTGATGCAAAGGAACACAAAAAGGTCCTTCTTAAGGGAGCGCTCTGGGTCGTTGAGCAGGGCTTCGGAGAGAAAGACGACCTCGATCATACCGAATCAGGAGGCTGTATCGACGGAGCAGATCCTGATCTGATCAGTGACCGGGCCTATCAGAGGGGAAGCGCGCAGCTCGGCACCCTGGGCTCGGGAAACCATTTTACGGAAATCCAGTATGTGGACGAAATCTACGATGAGGGAGCGGCCCGGGCCATGGGCTTATACAGGGACCAGATAACCGTAATGATTCATACGGGCTCCCGTGGATTCGGGCACCAGGTATGCACGGACTTTCTTGACGCAATGCAGAGGTCTGTACGAAAGTACGGCATCGAACTTCCGGACAGGGAACTTGCCTGTGCCCCCTTTGAAAGTCCCGAGGCAAGGGACTACATGTCCGCCATGAAATCCGCTGCAAATTATGCATGGGCAAACAGACAGTTGATCATGTACTGGGTCAAAGAGTCCTTTATGAACGTCCTTGGTGCAGGACCGGGGACAATCGGAATGGGGCTTATCTATGATGTTGCACATAATATTGCAAAGGTGGAAGAACATACGGTGAACGGTAAAAAAAGAAAACTGATAGTCCACCGCAAGGGTGCAACAAGGGCCTTTCCCCCGGACCATGCCGAGCTTCCCGGGATATATAAACATATAGGCCAACCTGTTATAATACCGGGTGATATGGGCAGGGCATCCTATGTCCTCACAGGACCTGATCAGGGGATGAAAGAATCCTTTGGCTCCACATGTCATGGCGCTGGCCGGGCAATGTCACGGCACCAGGCCATGAAAAAGGCCAAAGGACGGTCCATCGGGAGAGAAATGGAAGACAGGGGAATAATCGTGTGTGCAACGGGCAGGACTACCCTGGCCGAAGAGATGCCCGAGGCGTACAAAGATGTCTCAAACGTAGTGGATGTTGTGCATAATGCAGGCCTCTCAAGAAAGGTTGCGCGGCTGAGACCGCTGGGAGTCATAAAGGGATAGTGTGAAAGGCAACAAACTCAAAATAGGGCGGATTCCCTATGCCAACTTATTTCCCATATTCTATTATCTTGACAGGGAGTGTAGTCTGTCAGAATACACCTTTATCAAGGGCGTCCCATCAAGGCTCAACAGGATGTTGCGGGCGGGAGATCTGGACATCAGCCCGTCTTCATCGATAGAATTTCTGAGAAACAAGGGCATGTACCGTGTCCTGCCCTGGTTGTCGGTCAGTTCTACAGGACCCATTCAAAGCATATTACTCTTTTCCATTGTCCCGATAGAAGAACTGGGAGATAAAACCATCGCCCTTTCCTCCGAATCTGAGACCTCTGCGGCCCTGCTCAAGATCCTTCTCAAAGAGGTCTATTCCTTAAAATGCAGGTATAAAGCAACAGACCTGCGGAGCGTCAGGAATATACTGGCTTCCGCGTCTGCAGTCCTTCACATCGGGGACACCGCTATGATGGAAGCACGAAAATTTTTGTCCCCTGTATCCAGTCCGTCATCCCTGTATATTTACGATCTTGGCGAAATATGGAACAAGCACACAGGCCTGCCGTTTACCTATGCCCTCTGGGTTGTAAGAAAAAAATCTCTGTACGAAAAAACCGATCTTATCAAAAAACTGTCCCTTGATTTAATCGCAGCGAGGAAGTATGCAAACAGAAAATTATCGTTCATCGCCCGCGAAGCCCCTCAAAAAAAATGGATCAGTGAAAAGGAACTTGTAGATTACTGGAAGATCATATCCTATGATTTCACGGAAAAACATCTGGAAGGATTACGATTGTTTGAGAAGTATGCCCTTCAGAATTCATGACAGTCCACGCGGAATGCAACTGAAGGGTTGCTGTTGGGGAGCAGCAGGAACATTGCATACCGGTCTCATTGATCTAAAAGACCGGTACCGGAAACAGCGCTATGCATGATCTTGCCTTTATATGTGTTCAGGGCGCTCTTTAAAGGGGTATCCTCCGTTGCCGCCCTCTCAACCCCTTCCTCTGCAAGCATCCTGATAAACCTTCCTGAACTGTTGGTGAGGGCCAGTGTGGAGGTCCGGGGATAGGCACCGGGCATATTGGCAACACAATAATGGATTATTCCGTCAACCAGATAGACCGGATCATCGTGCGACGTAGGTCTTGTGGTTTCCACGCATCCGCCCTGATCAACCGCAACATCAACAATGACCGATCCCTTTTTCATCCCTGACACAAGCTCCCGTGAAATCAGTACCGGGGCCTTCGCTCCCGTAACATACACGGCACCAATAAGCACATCAGCTGTGAGCACTTCTTCCGCTATATTCCCCTCTGTTGCACGAACAGTCTTTACCCTGCCTCCATACCGTGACACTATTCGATCAAGCTTCTCCTGCCCCCTGTTGATAACAGTTACATCAGCACCCATGCCACATGCCACATAAAGGGAACTCATTCCGACAGTGCCGGCCCCCAGTATAAGAAACCTGGCTGGAGAGACACCGGCTGCGCCTGTTGCAAGGACCCCTGATCCGCCGTGTATTTTCTGAAGATAATATGCAGCGATAACAGGCGCCATTTTACCTGCAATTTCACTCATGGGCATAAGAAGGGGTAAGGCGCCGTTTTCTTCAAGTGTTTCATAGGCAAAACCGGTGATTTTCTTCTCAAGCAGCATTTTGACAAGTTCGGGTGCTGCGGCAAGGTGGAGAAACGTAAAGAGCGCCTGCCCTTTCAGAAAAAAATCATATTCCCCGGGAAGGGGTTCTTTAACCTTTACGATAAGCTCGGAATCCATGAATAACCGGCCTTTATCCGATATGCCGGCACCAGCCCTTTTATAATCATCATCAGAAAAACCGCTGCCCATCCCCGCGCCGCTTTCCACAATTATCGTATGTCCCTCCTGCACCAGTTCCCCGGCACCTGAGGGAGTCATTCCCACCCGGTACTCATGTTCCTTTATCTCTTTAGGGATGCCGATTATCATGACGGATATATTACAAGATATACACAGCGCAGGAAAAGCACGTGCAGCAATATATCGTAGCACGTATATGATGAAAGTAAGAGAAAGGGTGTCCCTTACATCAAGTGTTGTCTTGCCTGCCACGTTAAATAGGGCAAAACCCGGAGTTCAGGGACACCCCTACCTATGTCAGTTCAATGCTGAAACAATGAGGCGCTTATGGAGCACTTATATAAGAATATATACACCATTATTGACAATTTCGCAAGGAATGATGACTCACCGCCTCAAGCGGACAGGCTGTTGTAATGAAAAGGGCTGGTCTCGCTCATGAGACCAGCACTTTAAAATTGTCTGATATAATAAATTCTATTTAAAAATCAGGGAATATCTTAACTTCAAGAGGTTTGCCGTTTTCAAGCTTTTGGGTTGCCGTAAGTATACCACCCTCTACATATTCAATTTTAAAATCACCAAATCCGCGCCGGGCTACCCCCATGGCATCGGAAGGACACCCCGCCTCGCAGCCCGCAACGCCGCGGATCATTTTCGGGATTAATACGTCCAGGTCGTAGGGAGCAAGGTTGACACCTGCTTTATTGCCGAATCCGACAATATCTTCCATAATGTCAGAAATATCAAACCGGTGAGGATTCTCAACATTAATGGAAAATGATTCCCCGTTGATGCTTATATCGATGTCCATCCAGGCACCTCCAAACATTATTATATATAA
>JBFKMY010000132.1:0-6589 GCA_041629615.1 Thermodesulfovibrionia bacterium
GAAGGGGGGTGTTCTGCGGCTGGCTGTGCCCCTACGGTGCAATGACGGAACTTCTGATCAGGATCCATAAGAAAATATTACCGAAGCTCCGATTCACAGTGCCCGACAATATCCACTGGAAACTCGTCTATCTCAAATACATTATTTTCCTGATAATTGCAGGAGTATCTTTTTACAGCTTTATTCTGTCGGAATATCTCACGGAGATCGAACCGTTCAGGACCTTTGTATTGAAGCTGAACAGGGAGTGGTATTTTGTCCTTTACTTTGCCGTTCTTACGCTGGGATCAATGATAGTTTACCGGGCATTCTGCCGGTATCTGTGCCCTCTCGGCGCAGCGCTTGCGATCCCCTCTTTTTTGAAAAGACTGCCGCTTATCACATTAAAGAGATATGATTTTTGCAGCTCATGTAAAATATGCGGCCGCTCCTGTAATCCTCAGTCAATCACGGCAAACGGTCTCATTATCAACCGCGAGTGCTTTGCCTGTCTGGACTGCCAGGTGAACTTCTGGGATGAAGATATATGTCCTGTGTTGATAAGGCGAAAGAGGAAAGGCGGTGCAGCATGATGGGTACACGGTTTACGTCTGGTGTCGAACGTCCAGCGACATACGACGCACGTCGCTCGACGGATATTATAACCACTGTTATATGTTTATTGTTATTTGCTCTGCCATCCAGCCCTGCCGCTAAGACACTGCATGTCGGGACTGAATATGCGACAATCGGAGATGCACTTACGGATGCTGCTGATGGGGATGTAATAGAAGTGACAGGCGGCAGATATGATGAGCGACTGCACATTCAGAAAAGCATACATCTCAGAGGAGTAAATAAACCGGTCATACGCTCTGATGACGGACGCATCATTGAGGTGAAGAGCCCGGGCGTCATTATTGAGGGCATTACCCTTGCATACGAAAGTACACAACTCTCACCGGGCAGCGCTGCAATATACATTGATAAAGGAGCGGACGGAGCACTCATCAGGGACAATAATTTCATAAATGTCATGTTCGGCATATGGAATGTTGAGGGAAGGGATGTCAGAATAGAGCGCAATGTTATTACAGGCCTGAAAGAGCGTGAAACGAACTACAGGGGCAACTGCATCAATCTCACCGGTTCCCAGAGGGTACATATACTGGACAATACATTGAGTGACTGCCGTGACGGCATCTACATGGAGCTCTGCCATGATGCTGAGGTTTCAGGCAACACTATAAAAGACTCACGCTACTCTGTGCACACCATGTGGGTGGACAGGGGAAATTTCAGCAATAATACAGCCCGCGACAGTCTCGTCGGGCTGGCCATTATGTATACAAAGCACTCAAAGATCAACGGAAATGTTTCGATTGGAAACAGGACGCACGGGCTTCTTCTCATACAGACGGTGAGGAGTGAAATATCATCCAATATCCTCATTGCAAATACAAAAGGGATGTTCCTTTACAACTCTGTATACAATGAACTTAAAGGCAACCTTGCCATGAACAATCAGCTTGGTATACACAGCTGGGGAGGATCTGAGGACAACGTCATCACCGGTAATTCTTTTATAAATAATGAACTGCAGGTCAAGTTCATTGCAGGCAGGGACCAGCGGTGGGACAATAATTTCTGGAGCGACTATATAGGGTGGGACATGACGGCCGACAGCAGGGGGGACCTGCCATATGAATCAAATTCAGTGGTCGACTACATCTTCTGGAGGTACCCGGTCGCAAAGGTCCTGTTTGCCAGTCCTGCCCTTCATGTCCTGTGGATGCTTGAGAAGCAGTTTCCCCTCCTTGATGTCCCGAAGGTGGTTGACGCTGCTCCGCTTATGGTGTCCCAACATAAAGACTGGAAAGAACTGCGTGATACATATTCACATTATGAACCTGAAAGGATTTATGGTGAAATCGAAAAACTCCCCCATCTTCCCGGAGGTGACCGGTGATACTGAAACTTGATGCAGTGACCAAATCATTCAAAGAAGTCAGGGCGGTAGATTCCGTTTCCCTTCAACTCAGGGAAGGGCAGGCACTCGGCCTTGTAGGACCCAATGGTTCAGGCAAGTCCACGCTGCTGAAGATACTGCTTGGCATCATGAGGCCCTCTGCAGGAAAAGTGCTTGTCAATGATGAAGAGCTGTCGGAGAAGGGATGGAAGGATTTCAGAAGGCGTTTAGGCTATATGCCTGAAAGGGTATCGTTTTATGACAACCTTACAGGAGAAGAAACGCTGCAACTCTTTGCACGCATCAAAGGTACAAGCGTGGGAAGCATAGGAGAGATTATCAATCGTCTCCTGCCTGACGATGTGCTGAAGAGGAGGGTCGGGGGATATTCAAAGGGCATGCGCCAGAGGCTCAATCTTTCCCAGGCGCTCTTAAACGACCCTGACCTGCTGATACTGGATGAGCCTACGTCAGGTCTTGATCCCGTGGGGACAAGGGAGTTCTATGACATTCTGGGCGAAGTAAAGAGCAGAAAGAAACTGACGGTCATTCTGTCATCGCACATACTCGCGGAAATTGAGGACAAGACAGACCTTGTGGCTGTACTTATGAACGGCTCCCTCAGGGCGATTGGCAGCCTGCAGCAGCTTTATACAGGCCTGAACCTTCCCTTCTGGATAACGATAATGGTGAAGAAGAAAGACAAAGCTTTGGAAGATCTGCTGAGAAGGGAAGGCGCTTCCGACCTGGGCTATCGGAACGGCTATCTCCTTGCGAGCATTCCGCAGGAGCACAAGATGAAGGCTATCTCGGCGGTCATGAAGGAAAAAGACCGGTTTGTTGATCTTTCCATAAGGGAGCCGTCACTGGAGGAGGTATTCTTTGGCGTACACTGAGGCTGTGCGGGCGATCGCCCATAAAGAACTTTCAGACAAGCTCAAAAGCCGGTGGGTCATGGTCATTGGTGCGGGGTTCGCGCTCTTTACCGTGGTCATTTCGTACTTCGGGGCAGCGTCTGCAGGTATCGCGGGATTCCAGAGGATGGATGCGACCATTGCCAGCCTGACGAGCCTGGTTATCTATTTCATCCCGATCCTGGCACTTACTCTCGGCGGGGGCATCATAGCTGATGAACGTGACAAGGGCACGCTTGAACTTTTCCTGTCTGCCCCCATATCGGTAAAAGAGTTCATCTTCGGGAAGTTTTCTGGGCTGTCAGTTTCCCTTGCCATATCCACATTGATCGGTTTCGGTGTTGCCGGAATCGTACTGGTGAGCAGGACCGGGGCAGGCGCGCTCGGCGGGTTCATGATATTTATTATTCACTCAATAGTGCTGGGGATGATATTTCTGAGCCTCTCATTCCTGGTCTCCATTCTCTTTTATGAAAGGGCAAAGGTCATAGCGCTCACAATCTTCCTGTGGCTTTTTTTCACGATCCTCTATGACCTCGGTCTGATAGGGGTTCTTATCATTACAAAAGGGGCAATAGGGACGGATGTTCTCTCGGTGCTCCTGATGCTGAATCCTGTTGATGTGTACCGCATCATGAACTTTATTTCCATCGGGGAGACATCGGCCTTTATCGGTCTGGCCTCTGTAGAGTTCCCTGCGTACATGAATGCGGGCGTGTTATGGGGCATTAGCATGATATGGATCATAGCGCCTCTTGTGATTAGTTATTATTATTTTAAGAAGAGATATTTAGAATAAAACCAAAAAAATAAAGGAGAGGATTTATGATGAAGTATTTTGTAGTGGTTTTATCGCTGGCTTTATGGACAGTATCTGCAGATGCAGCAATGGGCTATGATGTAGTTGATGTGAAAAACGGCTCTACCGTGAAAGGAACGGTCACCTTCAAAGGCGATATTCCCGCTGATGAAAAAATTGTTATTGACGCAAATACTGAATACTGCGCTAAGGAACAGGAGGCCGGCAGGTATATTGTCTCGGACTCAAGGGTAAAGAACGCTGTTGTCTGGATAGAAGGGATTGAGAAAGGGAAGGCAGTTCCGGTGAAACCGGTAAATGTCACCATAAAGAACTGCAGGACAGTGCCTCATGTAGATGTGGGTTTTGTTGGCGGCGAGTATATATTCAGAAATGATGATGACATCCTTCATACCGTGCAGTCAAAGCTCGGACTTGCATATCAGAGGCAGGCATCGGCCCGTCCCCTGGAAGATGGCGCATCGATATACAATCTTGCCCTCCCCCAAAAAGGCCTGGAGGTGAAGAAGCCCATCAAAAAGTGGCACAGATATACTGACGAAACAGGGTTCATTCAGGTGAGATCGAATACGGACAACTGGATACGGGGATATATATTCATCTTTGACCACCCCTATGCAGCGGTCACCGATGAAAAGGGGGCCTTTACCATGGAAAGCCTTCCGCCCGGCGAATATGTTTTAAAGGCATGGCATGAGGGATTCGGGATAAAGGAAGAAAAGATCAAAGTGGCATCAGGAGCAACCGAGGAGGTAAGTATTGCGTTCAGCAATTAAAGCGGCTCTTGCTGTTATTATTTCGGCAGCAGCGCTTGTTTACTATTTTCAGGGACAGGAAGCAAAGGCAGCAGACTTCAGCCTGAGTAACTGGGACGGAAGGACAGTTACCATGAAAGACCTCCGGGGCAAAATTGTGGCTCTCACTTTTTCCTACTCAAACTGTTCGGCCAGATGTCCCGTGGTCACGGTCCGTCTTTCGTCGCTTGACGAAATGATGAAGGCCCCTGAAGACGTGGTATATCTTCATGTCTCAATTGATCCTGAAATGGACACCCCGGAAAGCATGATGAAATATTTCGGTCTTTATAAACTTGATGCTGTAAAGGACAGGAGATGGTTGTTTGTTTCAGGAGGGAAAGATGAGCTTGCGAGACTGTGGGAATTTTACGGGATAGAAATAGAACGGATAGAGGAAAAAGCGCTGCCTGAAGGATATTACATCGATTATACGCCGAAGCTCGTGATAATCGATAAAGAAGGGATGATCAGGCATGAGGCGGACTTCTTTTTTGCAGAGGAGGATATTGTCGGGATGATAGAGGACATGGCATGAACAGAAGGAAATTCATTCGGATTTCGGCCTTAACGGCAGGCGCGGTCCTCAGTGATCGAATAGTTCCCGGCATTCTCAGAAGCGCTGCTGCACGTATCGATAACACTGTCGGGTATCTATATGATATGAAGGCAAAGTCAATGGACTTCGAGATAATATTTGATACTGAGATAATACATCCACCAAAACACGGCGAGCCTGTCAGTATATGGATGCCTTTGTCCCGGAGCAGCTTTGCACAGGACATCACGCACCTCTCGATTGATTCCCCGGTCGCATTCCATATCACAGAAGAACATCATTACGGAAACAAGGTAGTCTATGCAGGGCCGGCCCGCTTTAAGCGCGGTGATAAAATAACCGTTACGTCCCGGATACACAGAAAGACCGTTAGTGTCATAGAAGATAATAATGAGGACATCAGAAAGCATCTTGTCCTGTCTGAGAAGGAACAGTGGAATGAAGACATCAAGAAGTTTGCGGACACGGTGGCTGGCGGAGAAACGGACCCTCTTGAGACAGGTCGAAGGATATACTATGCCCTCCATGATCTCTTAACGTATGACAATGACACTATTGGATGCGGTCCCGGTGTAAGTGCATGGACATATGAAAACAGGGGCGGAAGATGCGCTGATTTCCACTCGCTCTTCAGGACCATGATGATATACAGGAATATTCCCGTGAGATGGGAACAGGGCATATTGATCCCCTACCCCTCAGAAAAAATATTGACCGGAGAACTGGAGGGGGACTGTATCGGCACGCTCTGCTGGTCCACGTTTTACATTGGAGAAGGCCGGTGGATACCGGTTGACCTTATCGAAGGGCACCAGAAAAAGGAAATGAGAGATTACTTTTTCGGGCACCTGTCTCCAAACAGGTTTAATCTGTCAACGGGGAGAAATATCACACTGAACCCGTCCCAGAAAGCTGAGGCGTTAAATACCTTCCCTGTGACCTACGGGGAATTTGACGGGATACCGCTCATATACGGGCACCATTACAGAAATAATGTCAGATATAAGATTCTGCATGTGGAGATATGAATATATGCGGTTTTTAAAACATATTGTCCTTATGATGCTCATTTCAGGGGTCATTTCTTTGCCGGCATACGGGGGTACGGTAAAGGTTGGCGAACCGCCTCCCACCTTTGCCCTGTTGAATGAAGAGGGGAAAATGGTGGACCTTGAACGTCTCCTCGTTAAACCAGCGATTATTTATTTCACGCATAACGCATGCCATTACTGTACCCAGATAATCGCCATGCTCATCCGTGCGGAAGAAAAATTCGGAAGAGAAGACCTTCTGATAATGGGCGTCAATGTAATGGCCAAAGATAAAAAGCTGATCAGGGCTTATAAAGACGAGCTTGGCTTTATATTTCCCATGTATGCAGGAAACCAGTCCGATGTATTAAAGGCGTACAAGATATATTATGTACCCAAGCTTGTTTTTATAGACAGGAATAAGATAGTAAGGAATGTGGTCGGCCATTATATACATGAGCCGGAGCTGCATGAAAACATAAGGGAGATAATGGAAATTCCGGAGGGGCGAACGGCCGTTCGC
>JBFKMY010000133.1:0-6587 GCA_041629615.1 Thermodesulfovibrionia bacterium
AGTATAGGGAATATAATTAAAGCATTCAATTTAAATATATATTCAGTCTCTGGCATAACATTTGCTTATTTTACTATAATTAAGATTAGTTTGAACATTAATAATGAACGTTTATTTCGGGATTAAAATAAACGGTCGGAGGGTTAAATGAGACAAAAGAAAAAAGACACAACCATATTGCTTATGCTTTTTCTGTGTTCCGCTATACTCATGAATGCTGCAGTCACTGCTGCAGATTACGGCAAGGCGCCGATTCTTATAGCGTACCTGTCAGGAAATCAGATGGTACCTCAGGTACCTACCAGCGCTCAGGGCAAGGTTGTGTTTCGGCTGAGCGATGATGGAGAGAAACTTTTTTTTAAGATCGACGTGAGTGATATAAAAGACATTACAGCAGCACATATCCACGTAGCCTCAGAAGATGATAATGGTCGAGTCGTGGTAGTACTGTTTGACTTTGATAATCCATGGACAAGCAAAATCAATAGTACCGTCATGGAAGGGACCATTACGTCCGCACATCTGGTGGGGCCTCTGGTTGGACGTTCCCTCGGAAATCTCCTGAGGGAAATGGAACAGGGGTATGCCTATATCAATGTCCACACGAAAGAGTATCCTCTCGGGTATATTCGTGGAAAAATCGTAGAGCCTGTCACTCTTCCGGATTAAAAGATAAAATAATGTATGAATAAAGTTAAGGCAGGGCCGGTCAGGGTCCTGCCTTTTCAATGCATACATTCACGCCGCACCAGATTTCTTTTGCACAATCCCTCATCTATGGTATCATTTAGCATATCCGCCCAGGGGACTTTACCCTGGAAACAATAGCAGAAACAGGAGTGTCAATGATAATCAAAAGTACCTTTACCCTGCTGATGAGCATTATTCTGTTTCTTCCCGGAGCAGTCATTGCTGAGAAGGAACCGGCCGTAAAGAAACATTATGAAGAGAGTATCCTAAAGAAAACGGAGAAGAACCTTTTCAGTATTGAAATGATGATTGCAGGGAAGGAACTCCGGACAGGGGAAAACAAGGCAAAACTCATTATTTATGACATGGCGGGGAATGACGTTGAGGATGCAGAGATTACGGTGACACTTCCTGTACCGGACACAGGGCAGGGAATTTCCGGTGAACCGGTGATCACGGAAATGGGCGGCGGTTTTTATGATGTAAATAATATTGTACTCATCGCGCAGGGCGGCCGGGAGTTAAGGGTCACGGTAAAAAAGTACGGGTTGGAGGACACCGCTGTTTTTGCTTTCCCCGGGGAGAAGGCCCTTGCTGCGAAAGAGACTGCGGTTGCTGCCGTCCCGCAGAATGCAAATGTCCCGGCTGCGCCCTCTTCCGCCGCGCCCGAAGAAAAGGTGCGGGAGGGAAAGAACCCTGAACTGCCTGAAGGCCGTGCTGATAAATACAGGGCTATCCTGAAGCCCCTTCCTGCTATCCCTCCCATACCGCCCGATGCCATCATGACGCCCGAAAATATCAGACTCGGAAAAATGCTGTACTGGGACAGGAGGGTATCAAAAACCGGGGCAACAGGCTGTGTGTCCTGTCATAATCCGTCTTATTATGGAGCAGAGCCATTACAGAAATCTGTCGGTATTGGCGGGGAGATGCACCTGAGAAATGCCCAGACGGTTTTAAACGCAGCTTTTCTCAGGGCGCTGTTCTGGGCAGGTGAGTCTTACAACGTGCACATTCAGCCCCTGAACGTGGTTACGTCCCACAGGGATGTAAGGGACCTGCCCGATGAAGTCACCGAAGCACTGAACAGGATACCTGTCTATAAAAAACTTTCCATGGAGGTATTCGGAGGACCGCTCACAGAGGTAACAATCGGGAAGTCAATTGCAGCATTTATGAGCACATTGACCACCCCCAACTATCCCCTTGCACGGTGGCTTCAGGGCGATGAGAGCGCGCTTACGGAAAATCAGAAATCCGGGATGTCCCTCTTTGTCGATAAAGGCTGCATCAGCTGCCACCAGGGCCCTGTCTTTTCTGATGCAATGCACAATAATCAAATAGAAGTATCTGACACACAGGAGCCCCCGGGGCTTGTCCTCTACAAGGTCATGGTGCCCGGTGCTGAAAATGACCTTGGCATGGCCAATGAAACGAATAAGGAAGAAGACAGATATTTCTTTAAAGTCCCCTCACTGTTAAATGTTGCGAAAACACCTCCGTACACTCATGCCGGCCTTATTGACAACCTCCATGACATGGTCAGTTTCATGGCAAATTCCATGCTGAATGCTGAACTCAGCACAGCAGAAATCGACAATCTCGTGGCCTTTCTGCACTCTCTTACCGGTGAAGTACCCCCGGATTTTATGACCGTGCCTCTTCTGCCGGCTGGTGGACAGGAGTGAGGCCTTCACCCGGGACCATCCGGACTATATGATATAAATCATACTTAACATGTGATACCGGATTTACTATTTAACTATATTATCTGGAATACTTCATCATGGAATCTGACCAGACATTAAGACTTGAAGAGCTCATCAATACCTTTGAGCATTTAAAAAAAGACCTTGTTCCCGCAGAGGAAAAACTGAATGCTGAACTTTCAAGAGTACGATTACAGATTTTAGATCGTGCACGGGCAAGGACGAGCTTTACCGGAGATCCCTTTAAAGATTTATGTATTTTCAAGTTTGGCGCGGAATTCAGGCAGAATTTTGATCAACTCTTACATTTAAAAGAAATATTAAAAAATGCAGCGGGAGATTTTATTCTGATTCATGATACCAGTTACAATCTGCTTATAAATGAACTGGATGAAAAGGACAGATGTTATATTCCCTTTCGCACGGCCGCACTGGGAATGATCGACAGAAATCCCCTGGAAGTTGGATATGAGTATGACATTGCCGGTGATAAATATTACCTGAAATTAAGGTTTGAGAAGGGGACGTATATCAGAGAACTGGCCGTCACGGAAGAGGGCAAACTGGATAAATGGCTTAATATTATTCCTACGTTCAGGGGAAGAGGCGCAGCATATACAGAAAAGACGGATCCTCTTACCTTCGTACGACCGGAAACAGATTATGCGTCCTCGGAAGATTATGTACGCCACATTTATCTTGAAGGTGAGTGGGAGGCTGCCCCGAAACCTAAAAAAACCTACTGGAGAATGGCCCCTGATACATTTGACACTGCTAAAGTCAAAATCGGTTCCGGCCCCGCAATCGAAGTTATTGAAAGACAGGAATTCCCTGAAAAGGAATATAAAGTCTTTGCCCTCTATATTGGAATTCACGAAGTGATGAAAAGGTTAGGGCTGGACCTTGAAAAACATAATACACTTGAAAAAATATATGGTGAATTACTCTCTGCACGGGAAAAAAACCTGTCCAAATCACTGATTTTCTGATTCCCTTTGCTTCTCGCGAATATCTTTTACAGGCATTCCACAAAGCTCTCATCTCAATGGTTAAATGGAATTAATACACCGACACGCATGCGATTGGGGAGTATTCATTGAAGACACGTATGCAATTGAGGAATGATGTGCTGACTCCATGACAGGATGCAAAGGTTACGCTGTTTTTAAAATTGGTTTTTTTGTTTCAATATACTTTTTGAGTATATTCCCCGTACAGCAGGGCTCACACTCGCTGCACCCTTTGCACATTTCGTTAATTTTTCTGATGATGTCTTTTAATCTCATTGTGAATTCTTCCTGTCCTGTGATGTTTTTTAATATGGTAAAATCTCCTGCATCCACAATTACTCTATACAATGCAACTTGCATGCCATTGATACAGATATTCCGTTAACATATTAATATATATAAGTTTTTTATTAATATTATAAGCTCGCATCAGTTCATTGTGTATGGATTTTACTACAGCTGCCATGAGATTGTTCCTTTCGGGAAACGTGCCGTATTTGCCTTCCTCCACGTTAACATCTTCCTGTCTCCCGTTTCATTGCCAGCATGCCTCCCGACTTGAAAAAAGGTTGTACTGTCTAATGCCACCGTATGAATATCAACCGGTGAAAGTCCTGATTACATCTTAATTTGTATGGTTATTCATGCAGAAAACGTGGATTATAATAAGCAGCCGCGGCTTCTCTCTGGAGCTTTCATATATTTAATTTTCTAATGCGTTCACTGCATGGTATAATTCTACAGGCCTTATTGGCGCCTGACCGTTACTTCAACTGTATAATAAAGATTCATCAGGAGGAACAGCATGACAGATATATTTGATCAGACCATAATCAACGGCTTGACCCTGCACAACCGTCTTGTCCGTTCAGCGACCTGGGAGGGGATGTGCACTGCCGAGGGCCGCCCCACTGACAAACTGGTCAACTGTTACCGGACACTCGCAAAAGGCGGGGTCGGCCTTATTGTCAGCGGGTTTGCATTTGTCAGGACTGAAGGCAAACAGCTGCCCGGTAAAATGGGCATCCATACAGACGATTTTGCAGACGAGATGAAATCCCTCACAAAAGCGGTACACGAAGAAGGCGGGAAAATATGCATACAACTGGTCCACGCAGGCGGACAGACCGACTCGAGAAACGCAGGCCGCCAGCCCCTGGCACCCTCTGCAGTAAAGGTTGATCAATTCCCCGAAATGCCTGCCGAACTTTCTCTGGATGAAATCAGCGATATAGTCACCGCCTTTGCCCTCGGTGCACACCGGGCCAGGGCCTGGGGCTTTGATGCGGTACAGCTGCACGGTGCCCATGGGTATCTGATCAATCAGTTTCTTTCTCCGCTCACCAACCGCCGCAGTGATGAATACGGCGGCAGTGTTGAAAACCGTTGCCGTTTTCTCCTCGATGTCTATCAAAAGGTGCGGGAAGCCGTCGGTGCAGACTATCCTGTTTTTATCAAACTGAACGCAGCGGATAACCTGGAAGGCGGACTTGCAAATGAGGATGGGCTCTACGCTGCAGGAAAACTTTCAGAGGCGGGCATTGATGCCATAGAAGTATCTGCCGGCACCCCGGCCTCAGGTGAACAGAGCCCTGCTAGAACAAAGGTAAACAGCCCTGAGAAGGAAGCATACAACCTTGAACCGGCCCGCAGGATCAGGGACGCGGTGACCTGCCCTGTGATGGTGGTTGGCGGGTTCCGTTCCTTTGAGGTTGCAAAAGGAGCGGTCAGCGATGATGGAATGGATTATATTGCCATGGCAAGGCCCTTCATAAGGGAGCCGGACCTGGCCCTTCGCTGGCAGCGGGGAGATACTGCCCCGGCAAAGTGTATTTCCTGTAATAGCTGCTTTAAGCCCGGACTAAAGGAGGGTGGCATCTACTGTGTGGTAGAAGCAAAGGAAAGGGAAAAGAAAAAATGAAGGCCCCTCACCGGCTGTTCAGGAACAGTAGCCGTTGCCTTTTGCTATTTCGAAACTTCTGCACCGGCCGAGTTCACAGGCCTGTTTCCAGTCAGCACATGCATTCTCTTTATTGTCAGATGCCATCTGGTATGCTATGCCTCTGTTGTCATAGGCTTCTGCAAAATCAGGATCAATCTCAACAGCACGGGTGAAATCCGCAATCGCCTTCCGGTATTCCTTTATGCCCCGCGCATAGGCGAGGCCCCGGTTGTTATAGGCAGGGGCATCGTCCGGATTGAGCTCAACAGTACGGGTAAAATCGGATATGGCCTCGTCGTAAAGCTTCAGGTGGGCATTGACCAGAGCGCGTTCGTAGTATGCGTCAGGAAAATCAGGTGCACGGTTTATGGCCTTCGTAAGGTATGAGAACGCAAGCGTCATTTCCGCTCCGTTTGCATATTTGATCCCTTTAAAAAAGTCTCGGGCAGCCTGTGCATCCAGTTCATTTGATAATACACGTTCAACTATTTTCAGGCTGCCATGTGCAGGATTTTCCGGGGTTGTTTCATTAACAGCTTTCTTTAACGAGGTCATGGCCTTTTCGAACTTTCCGTCAATAGCAAGGGATACCCCTTTTTCATAGGGGCTCAATGAAGTTTCAGGGCCCTGTTTTTCGCATGCGGTGACTGCCAGTAAAAGAATAAGCAAGGACAAACAGCACTTCATGAGAATAATACATTTTTTTTCCGGAGTACGGGTAATCATAATGTTACTGATATTATGCAGTTCTGGACCTTATGTGGCAAGACATGAAAAAAGGGCTTGAACCATCAAGCCCTTTTATTGTTCATAAAATATGTACGAATTATTTTTTTCTTCTTAAAAAACGTCTTCCACCAAGCAGTCCCGCGCCCACCATAAAAAGCGTTGTGCTTACAGGCTCAGGGACCAGAGCAAGACTGCCGCTGTAGGAAAATGCATCACCTGACGGTCCTTCTGTATCAGGAACAAGTATATGGTTTAAATAAGATCCACTGCTTGCAGCCATGAAAGTAGGATCATTGCCGGCACCGGCTGCCTCACCTGCTGCAAAACCACTATTCCAAGCTGCATTCCAATCGGACGTACCATTTTGATGTTCGTTTCGAAAACCACAGCGTGCATAAAAATCGCCCCACTCAGGCATGCGCGTGCTATCAAATTCAATGGTTACATTTGTCACTTCATTCGTATCAAATTTAAT
This sequence comes from Thermodesulfovibrionia bacterium, assembly GCA_041629615.1. Classification (GTDB taxonomy): domain Bacteria; phylum Nitrospirota; class Thermodesulfovibrionia; order UBA6902; family UBA6902; genus JBFKMY01. The sequence goes on from JBFKMY010000133.1 coordinate 6,556, forward strand.
ACCATATAGATTACCGGGCATGGTATTATGAG
>JBFKMY010000134.1:0-6541 GCA_041629615.1 Thermodesulfovibrionia bacterium
AAGGGACCCCTTTTGTATGGGGATGAATTTCTACTGCAGTCCGCAATGCCCTTCCGAGCCCTTTAAAAATGGCCTCAAATATGTGGTGGGGATCGCGGCCATAGTGAAGGAGTATGTGAAGATTCATTCCTCCGTTGTTTGACAGGGCCCTGAAAAAGTCTTCAAAAAGTGAAACGCCAAGACTCTGGATCTGGGTACTGCCCCGGGGGGTCCTGACCTTGTATACCAGATAGGGCCTTCCACTCAGGTCTATGACCACCTGGGCAAGACTTTCATCCATGGGGGTCATTGCTTCTCCGTAGCGTCTTATCTTGAGTTTCTTGCCAAGGGCTTTATTCACTGCTTCGCCAAGAACAATACCGACGTCTTCCATCAGGTGATGATAATCAACATCAATGTCCCCTTTTGCCTGAACATCAATGTCAAAGTGCCCGTGCTTTGACATGAGACTGAGCATATGATCAACAAAGGGGATTGACGTGTCAATTTTATAGATTCCCTTGCCGTCAAGATTGATGCCTATCTTTATGTCCGTTTCTTTTGTCTTCCGTGTTACCCTTGCTTTTCTCTGCATTCACCCCTCCCGGTAAGATGTTCTTTATTATTCATACTATCATAAAACCTGATTGAGTGCCTTTAAAAAAACAGCATTTTCCCCTGCAGTCCCCACAGTAACCCGTAAACACCCCCCGGCCACTCCCTTCATGTTCCTGACAAGGACCCCTTTTTTGAGAAGTCTGCTGTATACCCTGTCTGCATCGGCCACCCTGAACAATATAAAGTTTGCATCCGTAGGAAAGGGCACTGTCCCGTCCATTGCTGCCATGGCCCTGTACAGTTTTTTTCTCTCCGAGACAACCAGGCGGATCTGTGATCGTATCTGCTTTTTATTGTGCAATGCATCGATGGCGACCTTCTGGGAAAGAGCATTAACGTTAAAGGGAAGTCTCACCTTGTTTACCTGATGCACGATATCCGCATGTGCTACGAGAAACCCTACCCGCAGGCCCGCAAGCCCTATTTTGCTGAGCGTCCGCAAGACAACAAGATTTTTATATTTCTTTATTAACGGGACAAAAGACTTTACCGATGAAAACGGCTGGTATGCCTCATCAACTATGACTAATCCCTGCGATTGTCTGATTATCTTTACGATCCTGCTCTCTGAAAAACAGTTGCCTGTAGGATTATTGGGGGAACTCAGAAAAATCAGTTTCGGCTTTCTGCTTTTTATCGCGTCCGTGAATTCTTTCGCATCAAGATCAAACTCTTTGTCAAGCGGGATTTCGATGGTACGTTCACCAAGAGACTGAGAGATGATCCCGTACATGGAGAATGTGGGAACAGGGTAGAGTACAGGCCCGCCGAATGTTGTAATAAGACAGGCGATAAGTTCGTCCGATCCGTTCCCGTGCAGCACATTCCCGGGCTTTACCTTCAAGTCACGTGCAACCAGCTTCCTCAGCTCCTTTGCTGCGGGGTCGGGGTATTTATTTGTCATTACTGACTGCAATACCTTAAACCCGTAGGGGCTTTCATTCGCATCCAGTTTTACCCTGCACGGAATTTCTTCCGCCTCATAGGCCCTGAGAGAGCGTATATCCGGTTTTATGAGTTTCCCTATATCCATATTATTTAATCCTCATTTATGCGTGGGGATCCTCTTTTTCAATTTAAGATAGATCCACTGTATGATGGATATACCAACTATAATAATGAACAGATAGGCCATTAACTTAGGAAATCCGATACCGTACAATATGATAAATAAGGCAATACCCTTTTCTTTAAACCACCGTGTGAGCCAGAGTGACCAGACCCTTGATTTGGCGGGCTTAAGATGTTCCGGATTATCGGGCTGTAAAAGAAACGGCCTGATTGAGTGTATGCTCATTGCTTTCATATTCTGATAATCGGGCATCCTTGGAATTCCATCATTTCCCTGGCTTGTCGTAATGCCAAAACTGGTAACACCTATGACTTTGCCGGACATGTTTAATAAAGGACCGTCCTTAGCTGGGCCGTAAGACAGGATTGGAGACGTCTTCTGAATACCGACAATTTCCGCTAATTCCCCTTTCCTCTCAATAGAACTGATTACCCCCTCCGAAAAAGTCTTTTTCTTTCCTGATGATTTGCCGACAACAACTACTCTCTCCCCGGTCTTTATTTCATATTCATAATCGGGAGTAAGAGAGACCTCTTCAGTTGCGTTGACCTGTATGAGCGAAACATCCATCTCTTCATCACGTTTAAGAATAACAACATTATCATAGGATTTCTTCTCGCTCAAAACCTCTGCGGAATAAGCTTCCTTTAAAAAAGAGTCATTCGTGATAATCCGGCCTTCCCGGTCAATAAAAAAACCGCTTCCCCTCCCTGTCTCTCTCCCTGTAGCATCATAGGAAACAATCATCACAATCCCTTCGCCTGTTTTTTCAACCAATTGCCGCTTTTCCTGGATCAAGAGGGCAAGATCCATGGAAATGGTCTCATTTGCAGCCTCATTAAAAGGAGATTGACCGTGTGAAACGCCGGAGTATAGTACAAGGAATATAACGAATATGCCTGTGAGAGTATAATCAGATAAGATGCTTTTCCGTATATTCATCATTTCATTTCAGGATTGCCTGTCAGAGCTGCAGATTTTATCTTCATTATTCTGATAAAAGCAATAAAAATATAGTATATCAAAACAATGCGAAATAGGTGCTCATGCACGTTACACGTATGCGGTCATATATGACAAAGGCGGGAGGGGTTAATCTTCCAGCCCGGACAAAAACTCATAGACGCATTCCGGGAGGTCTCTGCTGTACCCTCCTTCAAGCACCGCAAAGGAAGGTTTGTTTAATCCGGCGAGCATTTCTCCGATTTTCCTGTATGTTCCCTGTTCAAGGGAATGACTGGCAATGGGGTCACCTTTGTAGGAGTCAAATCCTGCCGATACAGCCAGAAGGTCAGGCTGAAATGCTTCCACTTCCATAAGTCCTTCAGCCAGCACAGAAAGGTATTTGTCAGGGACGGTATGGGCACCCAGCGGCAGATTGATGCAGTTCTCCCTGCTCTTTAATCCGGTCCCGGGGTACAGGGGGCTTTGATGAAGGGAGAGGTAAAGGAACCCCTTTTTCCCGAGCACAATGTCTTCTGTCCCGTTTCCATGATGACAATCAAAATCCACGATTGCCACCCTGTCCACATTGCTCAAATCTTTTTGCGCCCTTAAAGAGGCTATCGCAATATTATTGAAATAGCAAAACCCCCCGAGGTCGCTTTTTGTTGCATGGTGCCCGGGCGGACGCATCAGTGAAAATGCCTTCTCCCCTTTTGTCATGCAATGCATCGCTGCATCAACAGCGGAGCCTGCAGACAGCATGGCAATGGCAAAAATCCCCGGAAAAGAAGGAGTGTCATAGTCAAAAAAATTTTCCTTCCTGACCCGTTCAAGGAGCTCCGGGGTGTGTGCCAGCAGTATATCTTCCTCAGAGCAGGATTTCGGCCCTGAAAACTCATATCCCTTTTGTTCAAGATACTTATAGGCTGACCGGGCCCTCTCCGGGGATTCAGGATGCCCCGGTTGTGAATACTCAAGACACTTCGGAGAATAAAATATTTTCATGGTCTCATATTACCCCCATCCCTGTACGGAACTCATCTTTCCCTTTAAATAGTGATCTCCATAAGATCTTCTGCAAGGACTATTTCACCTTTAAAGTCCTCCCTGCTCTCCTGGACACGGGCATTATCAGGTGAATCAGCAGGATAAAGATGGGAGAGGACCAGTTTTTTCACCCCTGCTTTTCTCGCTATACTCCCGCACTCTTTTGCACTTAAATGCCCTGCTGCCTTCATGGAATCAGGGAACGAACAATCGGCAATCAACAGGTCAGCATTTTCAGCAAGAGATATGAGTCCCTGATCATAATCCGCGTCACCGGTAAATACGACTGATTTCCCTTCACATTCAAATCGGTACGCAATGCTGTCCTGTGAATGGATAGTTTTTGCAGTGCTAACATGAAACGGCTCAAAGTCCAGCGTGTCCTGAATTGGCACAATCCTCAGAGCAAACCCGCGCGGTTTTCCCAGGACCGACGCAATAGCCTTTTCATAATACACCATAAACTCCCTCGAACAAACCAGGTAAAAGTCTTTTGTCCTTCTTAATGCCGGCGCTGCAATCAATGCATGGACAAAAGGCATGAGGTCCGCAAAGTGGTCAGGATGGGCATGAGTGATAAAAACAGCGTCAATGTCCCTGAAACTTCTGCCCGCTTTCTCCAGTTGAAGGAGAGTCCCGCTTCCGCAATCAACAAGGAGCTGACGGCCCGATGTCTCCAGATAATAGCCCGGAGCATTCCTCCGCAGTGAAGGCACACAGGTGCCGCTTCCCAGTACAATTAATTTCATGCCGTTAACTGAAGTCTCTGACAACTACCCTTTTAAAGTATGATATTCCCTTTCATACCATTATCTTTTCAAAGGATGCACGGACCAGCTGGCCCATCCACGTATACAGGACAAGACTGCCCTTTTTAAAATTCCTGATTGGCTGAAGCTCCTTTACCGTAGTCAACCGCCCCTCTCTGCAAAGAGCGATATACCCATGAAGCCTGTGACCTTTCAACAAAGAATAGAGGCAGTAGGTAACTTCCGGATACAACGGATTGTTCCGCTCCAGCACAAAGCCTGTCTTCAAAGGCAGTTGCGTGTCATCGTCAATAGCCGGAAGGACACCATCCATGACATGTATCCCAAAGGCAAAGCGTGAATTGAATCTGTCAACTTCAGCACGGATGGATGCAAGAAATTCTATAAGGCCGCTGTCCTCTTCCCAGGTCCGTATTTCCCTGACAGCGGCATCTTTTTGATCTGTCTTCATAGAATACTCCTTATATCAGTGTTCATCATAACCGCATATCTAAAGTATACCTTAATTCTTGCCGCTTTGTAGCCCGGATGCATTCAGGTATAATATGCGATAGGACCTGTGAACGGACTTTCATCCCTGACGGGACAGAGATATTTCTTATTCATAAATACACGTATTTCCGGAGGTGGCCCATGATACTTGAAAATATTACCATGGCTGATTTTAAAAAACATATAAAAAAAACAAAATCAATAATAATTCCCTTTGGCACAATTGAGGAGCACGGGAACCATCTGCCTCTCAATACCGATACGTTGATAATCTACGAGGTGCTCAAACAGGTAGCGAAAAAAAGGGGAATATTTCTTGCCCCTCCTGTTTACTACGGGGTCTGCACCACGACCAGCCAGTATCCGGGAACAATAGGCATTACCCCTGAAACACTCAGGAGGCTTACCTATGATATTGTGAGAGATTCCTACAAAAAAGGATTGAGAAACTTTTTTCTCATCACCGGTCATGGCGGAGGGCTTCACTCTTCTGCGCTGAAAGAAACAGCAGAGATTTTGGTAGAGGAACTGAGGGGCATAAAAATGGCCGTTATCTGTCCCTACGATATGCTATACAGGGAACTTTCCGAACTCGCAGATACTCCGCATGACTCACATGCAGGAGAAATAGAGACATCTCTTGTCCTTGCCCTTGCCCCGGAACTGGTAAAGGGACGGTCTAAAGAAGGCTACCCCGACTTGCCAAAACCGTTTATAGTGAAAGACAAGTCGAAATACTGGCCCGGCGGCGTATGGGGAAATCCGGCAAAGGCAAGCAGGGCAAAAGGGGAAAGGGCAGTCACTTTAATAGTGCAGAGCATAGTCAGTATCATTGATCAGGCCGAAACTGTTCCGCCAGCCTCCTGAAGCGGTTCATAATTCTGTCCGAACTCACGCCTTAACTTGATTGTTAATGTTTTTTACAGCTATACTATTGATTGCGCGGAGAGTTAATGAACAAAAAACATGTCAATCTTATCATAGGTCTGTTAATCGTCGTTATATTTTCTTATATCGCTTTTAAAAATGTTTCTCTTGAAGACCTCGGGAATGCCCTCAAATCAGTAAACTATTTATATTTAATGCCAGCGGTGTTGTGCGTTGCTTTGACTTTCTTATTCAGGGCCATGAGGTGGCGGTACCTTATCAGCTCCATCAAGGAAGTAAAGACATCACGCCTTTATTCTCCGTTAATGGTCGGCTTTATGGGCAATGTTCTTCCTGCCCGGGCAGGGGAGTTCATAAGGGCTTACCTGCTCAGTAAGAAAGAAAACGTCAGCTTCAGCGCTTCGTTTGCAACAATAGTTGTAGAAAGACTCTTTGACCTGCTTTTCTTTCTGGTTCTTTTATTCAGCGTATTGCTCTTCAGTGCCGACACACTGACACAGGCGGGGCCGGGAAGCAGATACAATCTGATGAGTATAATGAAAAGCTTCGGATGGTCCAGTCTTGTACTGGCCCTGGCACTGTGTTCATTCTTTGTTCTGCTTCAGTATAAAAATCACTGGGCCATGAAAATCGTAGGGACGTGCATAAGGCCGCTTCCTGAAAAGTGGGGGGAGAAAATTGTTGGCATGGTCCACTCCTTTACTGATGGATTAAAAATTTTAAAAGATGT
>JBFKMY010000135.1:0-6519 GCA_041629615.1 Thermodesulfovibrionia bacterium
ATACATTGTGGGGGTCTAAGTAGGTCACCGGCACCCCCTGCTTTTTCAGGGCAAACGTAAAGGCCTCCTGACGGGTCCGCTCCCGGTATGAGGGTACCGCCTCAGGGGGGTGGTAGGGTTTTCCGGTCAGCATGGAATGAATGCTGAGCATGGTATGCGGGAAGGCGCTGGTGGCATTGCGAAAAAACGTAAATCCCGGAAACCACGCTTTCATTTCAGGACTGTTTTCCAGCATGTGTTCGAAAACATCATTCTGAAATTCGTCCAGCATCACGAGGATAACGTTTTTCTTTCCTGAAAATGCATATATCTCGGCAATTTCTTCCTCTGTTATTGATTCTTCCGCGGCGGCTTTCGATGGAGGCTCCGGAGTACTGCCATGAAAAAAAGTAATGGCTCCCTGTCCTGCAAACAGCACCCCGATTACAAGCAGGGCATAGGGCAGAAAATGCTTTGCGAAAAAAAAGGAGACCCCTGCGATACCCGTGAAGACCACGAGCTCAATAACGCCCCGGACATGGTTGGATTTCCAGTCCAGGGGACTTCCGTCAAAGACACCGTAGTTCCAGACAAAGAAGAAAAATTGAAGATAAAGAAAGAGCAGTATTCCATAGAAGACAGAAAACCCGCGAATATGTCCGGAGCGGCGCAGCGCGGATAAGAGTATAAAACATGCTACAGTAAAGAGAAGGGCGGGTATGACGAGATACCCCATAATTTCAGATGAGGGGGCCGTGAACTCCCACGCATTGCTTCTCAGTACATGCAGCGGCGCGAGGACAAAAAAATGCAGCACCAAGAGTACCGTGCCTGCTATTGGCATTGTCCATGAAGGTGTCTCAGGTTTTTTTTCTTCCTTCATTTCAGGTATTACTTTGAAGACCCTGCAGGATAATAAGAAACTGGTTTGTACGCGTGGTTTAATGGTAACAGATAGACAGACGAAGCAGCAAGATCCTCTGCACACGGGGCCTGCCTGCCATTGCTCCAACAGGCCCCGGGGAAGCAATTCTTTAACAGATAGAAAAGAGAGGGGAAGCTGTAGTAAAATCTTCAGAAATAGCACAGGAGCGTGAAATGAGAATAATAAAAGAAAATCAGACCGGGCCGTTTATATCGGGCCTTAAAAAAAGGGCATCAACCTCTGTCCGGGAAGATGATATACAAAAAACAGTAAGGCGGATCATCGGTGATGTTCAAAGGCAGGGTGACCGTGCGGTAAGGAGATATACGGAAAAATTCGATTCATTAAGGATCAGCCGTCTCGCCGTAACCAGAACAGAAATAAGGGCAGCAGCAAAAAAGGCAGGCAGGGACATTGAGAAAGCCCTGCACCTGTCGGCTGACAGGATCAGGGCTTTCCACGAACGCCAGAGAGAAAAATCTTGGCAATTCTCAAAGGACGGCATCACCCTCGGACAGATAATCAGACCCCTTGAAAGAGTCGGGGTATACGTACCGGGCGGCAAGGCAGCCTATCCCTCGACTGTTTTGATGAATGTCATACCCGGTCAGGTGGCGGGAGTAAAGGAGATCGCGCTGTGTGTTCCCACTCCGGACGGGAAGATCAATCCCTCTGTGGCGTCAGCAATAGCTCTGCTGGGAGTAACGGAAGTGTACAGAATAGGGGGTGCCCAGGCGGTGGCTGCACTCGCATACGGCACTGAGACCGTCAGGAAGGTAGACAAGATTGTCGGCCCCGGCAACATATATGTTGCCGTTGCCAAGAAAATGGTGTTCGGAGCAGTTGGCATAGATATGGTGGCCGGCCCCAGTGAGATCCTGATCATAGCCGATAAAACTGCCCGTCCGGAGTTTATAGCTGCAGACCTCCTGAGTCAGGCTGAGCATGATGAGATGGCGTCTTCAGTACTGCTCACCGATTCTCCGGAACTTGCGGCTGCAGTAAAGGCGGAGGTCGCGAAACAAACGGCAGTGCTCAGGAGGAAGGACATCGTCGCCGCATCTCTCCGGCGGTATGGTGCAATCATCATCACAAAAAATATCGGGAATGCCGTTGATATTGCCAATCAGATCGCCCCTGAACACCTTGAAATCATGACCAGATCGGCTGAGAAACTCCTGCCGCTCATAAAAAATGCCGGTGCAATATTTCTTGGCCCTTGGATGCCGGAACCGGTAGGGGATTACGCTGCCGGTCCCAATCATACTCTTCCAACGGGGGGTACGGCACGGTTTTCCTCACCCCTTGGTGTATATGACTTTATAAAACGTACCAGCCTTCTGAATGCGACCAGGGCCGGATTCATGAAACTTGCCGGAACAGTCGAACGGATTGCTGACGTGGAAGGTCTCGAAGCACATGGGAACACGCTGAGAGTAAGGCGGAGAGGACCTGAAGAAAAATGAGATCAAAAGAGTGGCTGCATTAATGGAGGGCAGACAACGGTGCAGGACAACGCTTATTTGAATAATTTTGGGTCTCTCTGTATTATAGGGGCATAAAATATTCCTGACTTAAAGGAGAACTGCTGTAATCATGGAGAGGGTATTAAGACTGGGCCTTCCCAAAGGAAGCCTGCAGGAATCAACACTGAAATTATTTAAAAAAGCCGGCTACAATGTTACGGTCGGGGCACGGTCGTACTATCCTGATTTTGACGATACAGAGATTCAGGCAATGTTGATCAGGGCGCAGGAGATGGCGAAATATGTTGATGACGGGGTGCTTGATGCAGGCTTGACGGGCAAGGACTGGATACTTGAGCAGGGAGCGGACGTACAGGAAGTGGCTGAACTTAATTATGCAAAGGGCGGCCTGAGACCGGTAAAATGGGTTATTGCCGTTCCGAACGGTTCCAGAATAAAAACCGTCAGGGATTTAAAAGGAAAGCGTATTGCAACGGAACTGGTAGGGTATACAAAGAAATTTCTCAGATCAAGGGGGGTCAGTGCTGAGGTAGATTTTTCATGGGGGGCAACAGAGGTCAAGCCGCCCTATCTTGCCGACGCAATTGTTGAACTGACAGAGACGGGTTCATCATTACGGGCAAACAATCTGAGAATAATTGAGACCATTCTTGAATCGAGCACCAGGTTTATTGCAAATAAGAAATCATGGAAAGAGCGCTGGAAGAAAAAAAAGATGGAAAATATCGTGCTTCTTCTCAAGGGAGCACTTGCTGCAGAGGAAAAAGTGGGCCTGAAAATGAATGTACCCGAGAAATCATTGAAACGGGTGATGCGGCTTCTCTCTTCCCTGCACTCTCCTACGATCTCGGAGCTGTCTGAGAAGGGATGGTTTGCCCTTGAGGTCGTCATCGATGAAAAGACGGTGCGGCATATAATTCCGAAACTGAAATCTGTAGGAGCGGAGGGCATCATCGAATATCCGCTGAATAAACTGATACCCTGATTTCCGTGCTTTCAATTACCTGACCTTCAGAACGGCTGAGACATCTATTGTGTATGGGTACATATCCCCTGAAAATTGCTGTTGTTACTGTTTTTCTTATTGTCCTGTTTTTTTTCTTCATCAGGTTCATGGAGAAGAAGAGTCTCTATTTCCCGCTTCAAAAGATCGAGGTCACGCCCCAGGACATTGGTCTGGAATACGAAGAGGTCTTCATAACAACGGCCGACAGGGTCCGCATTTCCGGGTGGTATATTCCCTCCCGTTCACCGCGTGCAACTGTGCTGTTCAGCCATGGAAACGGCGGGAACATAAGCCACCGGCTCGAAAAAATCAGGATCTTTAATGATCTCGATGTAAATGTCTTCATTTTTGATTACCGCGGTTACGGAATGAGCAAAGGCAGCCCTTCCGAGAACGGTCTGTATCTCGATGCAGAGGCGGCATACAGGTATCTTCTGAATGAAAAGAACATACCCCCTGAAAGAATCATTGGTTATGGGGAGTCTCTGGGCGGGGCTGTTGTGATTGATCTTGCAAGCAGGCATGCATTGGGAGGAATTATTGTGGAGGGGAGTTTTCCCTCCATCAGAGATATGGCACGGCGATATTTCCCGTTCATCCCGGGGTTCGTGTATAAGAGTTCATTTGATTCATCCCGTAAGATAAAGGACGTTACAGTTCCTAAATTGCATTTACATAGCATGAATGACGAAATTGTGCCCTTTGCACTCGGGAAAAAACTCTTTGACCATGCACCGGAACCAAAAGAATTTGCTGCACTCCAGGGGGGCCATAATGATTCTTTTTTAGTTTCCCGTGATTTATTTATTGAAAAGATAGATTCCTTTGCAGCTCATTTGTGAACCTATTTAAATATTCCTTTTAACAGGTCCTTGACAGGCTCCAGTTCCTTCTTTTTTTCTTCGTCCTGTTTATCAAACAATTTATCTATATATTTATCGGCTTCTTTTTTTATCACCTGTTTCCCTGCTTTTTCAACGTCTACCATATAGGACGGCTTCGCGAACGTTCCTGTGACTTTCAGAGGAATCGTGCCCCAGCCTTCATCGCTCTTGATATATTTGGCAATTTTTGAGCTCATGGCCTTGTCCGTAAGCCGGGGGGCGAGCTTCAGGTCAAAAGCAAGGTCAAGGGTTTCATCAAGTCCTATGTTTCCCTTTGGGTCCAGTGACAGATCGTCGGAGGAAAAAATAGTGTCGATGCGCGCCAGTCTGTTTTTGACCTGAAGGGTCCCCCTGGCCTCTTTGAAATCTATTGTCTTAAGCTCATCAATTCCGAGCAAACCGGAAAGTCCCTCCGTAATCCGTGCACCCGTGATTTTTCCCTCTTTAAGATTGAAATCCCCGTCAGCCACGAGGTTTTTCCTGATCTGGTCAGGGACGGTGCCTGCCCCGTTCATTTTAAGGTTAAGAGAGAGCATCCCGAATACCGTATCCTTTGCCTTTGGAAAGAAAGAGTTTACCATTTCATCTGCATGAAGGGAGTCGATGATGGTTGAGAGCCTGTAGGTATACCCCGGCTTTGAGAGATCAACGAGGCTCTTTACATTGAGAACCCCCTTCCCGGCCTTTGCAGACATCTCTGGAATTTCCAGTTTATTTTCCTTAAAGGTCACTTGCATGATAAAATCGCTCATGGTCATATTTTGATACACTGCTGAGTCCACTTTAATTTGCCCCTTTGCCGTAAGTTTCAGGTCAAGGGGTTTTGCCTCTTCAGAAGGCTTTGCGGCCCTCTCCTGTCCAGGCTGCCCTCCTTCTGCGGGGGCCTTTGGCTGAGCCGTGCCGGCCGGGATAAGTTCGTCGAGAATAAGCTTCGGAGAATAAATGGTGAAATCAATGTTCTGGTTGTCAAAATAATTTCTCACTGAGCCTTTTATCTCAGCGGTGTTCTTGTCAATGGCCCCCTTGATATCTATATTCATTACTTTCTCGTCAAATTTCATGTTCCCGTCAAGCAGGGCATTTATTTTGTCATACGTGATCCCTACTTTTTCCATGGTAATATTCCCCTCTGCCTTGAGCGTGTCCAGTTTCTTCACTTCGCCATCGAGTTTTACATCGGCCGCCAGGGTACCGGAGAGGGAAAGCCCTTTCAGGTCCGCAAAAAGGGCGGCCAGTTTCTGCAGTTCAGACGTATTTACTTTGTCCAGGGTCAGGGCAACGTCTACTGCAGGAGATGTCTGGAGGTTCCTGACGTCCCCCTTTATTGATGCGGTGATTTCCCCGACCTTAAGGTCTGCCCTGTCTATGCGGATATCTTTGGATTCAAGATTGAAATTTACTGCGTATTTCAGACCGGTGAAGAGATCGGCGACACGTTTTCCCGCAGGCTTTGCCATAATAATTTCATTGAATGTGATGTCCACGCTTCCCTCAGAAAATATATTTGATCCATCGACGCTTTCAATGCTGATAGCAATATCAGCAGAGCTTTTGATATCAGGCAGCTCTTTCATGAGATCAGCAAGTGACAGCCGGGCATCCTCAACTGCTATCCTGTTTACCAGCAGTGAGATGGGGAGGCCCCCGGGTTTATCACCCGGTGTTTCCTGTTGTGCCTCCGCAGTTTCCTTCTTTTTTCCGATGTCCTCAAAATTAAAGGCCCCCTCTTTGCTGCGCTTAATGTTTATCTCGGGTGACACGAGTTTCAATTCATCTATAACGAGCTGCTTTGACAGCAGAGGGAGTAATTTGAATTTGAGTACAAACTCCCTGCATTTGACAAAGTCGTGTTGCTGATCGGTCTCTCTGATGGCAAAATCGCTGATCCCGATCCCCTTAAAGAGACCTATGTTTATATCGCCGATGGCTATTTTCCTGTTTAAAGATGTCTCGGCAGTAGGAATAACAAACTCCTTTATCCTTTCAGGGGTGACATACACTTTAATAAGTACAACAAGGGCCGCAATAAGGACAGCAATTGCAGCACCGGCAATGATGAGCAGTTTTTTCATAGTGCCTCCTTTGAAGAAAATGTATCATGAATCAATCAGATATGCAAATACATAATGAATGATACATTCCAGAAATACAAGCATCAGAGAACAGATAAATTTCAGGGACAGTTTACAGGGGCTGCCATGGAAAGGGGAGGCTGGGCATGCACGAACAGGACCGGAT
>JBFKMY010000136.1:0-6502 GCA_041629615.1 Thermodesulfovibrionia bacterium
AGATCAAGCATCCTTGTCTGCACCTTTCTCAGCTTTGCAGCAGCCACCATCTTCATGGCCTTTGTTATCTTCTGGGTATTATTTACCGCCTTTATTCTTTTCTGAATATCTCTTAAGGTAGCCATATATTCCACTAACGTAGGGGCAACCCTCTGTGGTTGCCCTTTATTGGGCAGGCACGGAGGCCTGCCCCTACATTACGCCTGAAATCCTTTCTTGAATTCTTCTGTCGCCTGACGGAGTTTTTCTTTCAGTCCGTCGTCAATCGCTTTTTTCTCTGCGAGTTCGGAACGCAGGTCATCTTTTGTCCCTTTTATAAACTTCAGAAACTCCTCTTCAAATTTCCTGATGGCCTCAACAGGGACGTCATCGAGGTACCCCTGAGTACCTGCAAAAAGAAGGATGACCTGGTCCTGCATGGTCATCGGCACATACTGGTTCTGCTTCAGGAGTTCAACCATCCTCTTTCCCCGTTCTATCTGGGAGAGGGTTGCCTTGTCAAGGTCTGAACCGAACTGGGCGAATGCCGCCATTTCCCTGAACTGGGCGAGGTCAAGCCTGAGGGTTCCCGCAACCTGTTTCATGGCCTTGGTCTGGGCAGCGCCGCCAACACGGCTGACCGACAGACCGACGTTAACAGCTGGTCTCACACCGGCATAGAACAGTTCCGGCTCAAGATATATCTGACCGTCTGTAATGGAAATAACGTTTGTCGGGATATAACCGGACACGTCGCCGGCCTGTGTCTCAATAATAGGAAGCGCCGTAAGAGAGCCTCCGCCGAGCGCATCAGAGAGTTTTGCTGCCCTTTCAAGGAGTCTGGAATGGAGATAGAAAACGTCTCCGGGGAACGCCTCACGGCCGGGAGGACGTCTGAGCAGCAGCGAAAGCTGCCTGTATGCTGTGGCCTGTTTACTCAGGTCATCGTATACTATCAATGCGTGCCTGCCGCTGTCCCTGAAATATTCTCCCATTGAACATCCCGTATAGGGAGCGATGTACTGAAGCGGGGCAGGTTCACTTGCTGATGCAGCAACAATGATCGTATGGTCCAGTGCGCCTTCCTCTTCGAGTTTTTTGGTAACACGGACGATATTTGATCTCTTCTGGCCGACCGCAACATAAATACAGATAACATCGCCGCCTTTCTGATTTATTATGGCGTCGACCCCTACAGCGGTTTTACCGACCTGACGGTCACCGATGATAAGTTCCCTCTGCCCCCGTCCGATGGGAATCATGGCGTCAACCGCCTTAAGGCCTGTCTGCATGGGCTCACGGACAGGCTGCCTATCAATGATTCCCGGGGCAACAACATCAACGATCCTGGATTCTTTTGAATCAATGGGGCCCTTTCCATCGATCGGCTGGCCGATGGCGTTAACCACCCTTCCACATAAGGCCTCACCCACGGGAACGGACATGATCTTTCCCGTACGCTTCACAATATCGCCTTCTTTAATGAGGGTATCCTCACCGAAAAGAACGGCCCCGACAGAATCTTCTTCAAGGTTAAGGGCCATGCCGAAAACCCCATTGGGAAACTCAAGGAGCTCTGATGACATACATTTATCAAGGCCATAGATCCTCGCGATTCCGTCACCGACCTTGACAACGGTCCCGACCTCACTCACATCAACACGCTTTTCGAAATCAGTTATCTGCTTTTTTATCAGTTCACTTATTTGTTCAGCTTTAAGCTCTGTAACGTCCATTAAATCACCCCCGGTTAGAGTCATGAGTCTGGAGTTAAGAGTCCGGAAAAACGGTATGCAGGCAAATGTTTAACTCTGGACTCATAACGCTAAACTCACTGGTTATTATCTCATTAATTCAGCCCTTAAAAGACGGAGCTGTCCCTGAATGCTGCTGTCAAAGATAGTGCTTCCCACTCTTACAATAAAACCGCCAAGCAGGGATTTGTCTATCCTGTTTTCAACGGTAATGTCACGGTCCGTCATCTCCTTCAGGGCACTCTTCAAACGCTCTGTATTTTTCCCGTCCAGTGCCACTGATGATACGACGACCGCCGTTGCTTTCTTCTGTTTTTCATTATATACGTCTATTGATGCCGTAATGATCTCTTTCAGTGCAGAGAGATGCCCCTGCACAATGATCATCTTTAAAAATTTCACCGTATGTGGATTAAATTTCAGGAGAGGGGCAAGTGCACTGAACCCCTTTTCCTTCTCCCCTTCAGTAAAGATCTGGCCCGCAAACAAACGCTTCAACTGTTTTTGCGCGTCCATAAGCTGGGAAAACCCTTTGAATTCCTGAATTACCCCCGGTATGTCTGTTAACGCAACACTGTTGAGGAGTGCCCTGCTGTATTTTTTTGCAATCTGGTTCTTGTTCAATTTTTTGCCTCAAGTCTTTTAATGTAATCATCTATAAGGGCTTCCTGTTCTTTCTGACCCAGTTGTTCCCGTATCTGCTTTTCCGCAAGCTCAAGCGCCATACGCGCAGCATCAGACTTAATTCTTTCCTTTGCCTTCTGCAATTCAAAGTCAATATTTGCCTTCCCCTGCTCAATGATTCTTTCCTTAAGCCTCTCACCTTCAGCGATAATGGCTTCCTTTTCTTTCTCCCCTGACTTTCTCGCAGCTTCAATGATCTGCGCTATTTCGCTGTCCGTGTTCCGGAGCCTTTCTTTCACCTGATCGAGGGTTTTTTGCGCCAGTTCTTTTGCTTCGCTCGCTTCCCTGAGGGATTTCTCGATCAGGGCTGTGCGGTTTTTGAAAAATTCGGCGACAGGCTTGCGTGCAAAGAAGACAAGAACAATAATGAGCACACTAAAGTTAACAACCGGCCACAGCCAGTCCCTCCATGTAAAGTGGACCTCTCCGTGCCCTCCGCCGCCTGCAGCAAGGGCCGAAGCGATGAATACAAAATTGAGAAGCAGAACAGTAAAATGTTGGATTATGAATTTTGAAGGGTGAACGGTTCTCATGCTCCCACCAGTTTCCTGACAATCTGTTGTGCGAAAGACTGGACATCCTGTTTTAATGATGTGCTGGCTTTTTCCGCGGCCGCTTCGAGGTCTGCCTTTGCTTTTCTGTTTATTTCCACCGCTTCATTTTGCGCTGATTCAAGGGTCTTTCTCTGGCTGTCGATGCCTTCGTTGCTCAATTCTTCAAAAATAATCCTTGCTTTCCCCCTGGCGTCCGATAATTTGATATCAATCTGCCGGAGAGCATCATCCTTCTCCCCGTCCAGCGCCCTGGCACGTTCCAGCGCTCCCTTTGTGTTGTCCTCCCGCTCCTTAAAAAGCCGGAGAAAGGGTTTGAATAACAGTTTGTTGAGGAGTATAAGAAGCAGTATGAAGTTGGCAAGCTGGACAAAAAACCAATAGGTGATGTCTAACATGTAAGCTCCTAAAAAAAAGGTTCACTATGCTGAAGAGTCCCGACTACGTAAAGTCCTGAAAAATTACCACAGCACCTGCCTTTTGTCAACAAGACAATAAGCATATTTACGAAATTTATAAATGACTTCCTTTATCGCCATATAAAAATATGCCCCCCCATTACCCGGTCATATTTTTATATTAAAACTCCTAATATGACCGTTGACACTTTTGACTTTTATTTATCAATTCCTTTAAACTTCAATTTGATTATGGGCAGTGATACGGTATTAACATTAATATTAAAAGCAGGGCTCGTTGTTAAGCTTGTCCTCCTGATACTGCTGTTTTTTTCCGTAGTATCATGGGCAATTGTCTTTTATAAACAGAGACTGCTTTCAAGAGTCGAAAAAGAATCCGAGGCATTTCACAGAGATTTTCTTAAGGCCCGGCAATGGGATTCCCTGTATCAGTCGACGAAAAGACTGACGATCAGCCCCCTTGCCAACCTGTTCAGGGCGGCCTATTCCATAGAAGATACGAGCATGGAAAATATACGGCGTACGTTAAAAAGGGTCGAAGCAATAGAATCAAACCGGCTTGAAAAATACCTCACCTTTCTCGCAACAACAGGTTCCACGACCCCCTTCATCGGTCTTTTTGGAACTGTCTGGGGGATCATGAATTCCTTCATGGGGATTGGCAGGATCGGGGCAGCGTCCCTCGCTGTCGTTGCACCCGGTATTGCCGAGGCACTGATCGCAACTGCCGCCGGACTTGCCGCAGCAATCCCTGCTGTTGTTGCATATAACTATTACCTGAGCAGGGCCCGGAGGAATATAATAATGATGGAGGATTTCTCCCAGGAATTAATTGACCATTGCATGAGGAAACATGTTGAAACGCAAACAAGCTCTTTCGGAGATTAATGTTACCCCATTTGTCGACGTCATGCTCGTCCTCCTCATCATATTTATGGTGACAGCCCCCCTCCTCCAGCAGGGCATAGATATTAACCTTCCCCAGGCAAAAGGCAAAGAGATAGCCCCGACCGAGCGGATTGTGATCACCATAAAGAAAGACGGAAAGATCTATCTTGACAAGACCTCTGTCCCCCTGGAATCTTTGGTCCTGAAGTTATCAAAGAGCATTAATAAGGAGGTCTTTCTTAAGGCGGATAAAGACGTCCCCTATGGTCTTGTCGTCGAGGTCATGGGAGAATTGAGAGAAGCGGGCATAGAAAAACTGGGGATGGTGACTGAGCCTAAAGCGCGTATTAAATGAAGCAGTCCCTGCACATCGGCAGTGAACCGAATTTACAGAAAATCATTCTTGCCTCCGCTGTCATGCATCTGCTTTTTATCGCTCTCATCACCGTACCCATGAAGACAAGGGACAGAGAATACAAGAGTTATTATGTTAATCTTGTTGCACCGGCTGAAGCACCGCGGCCTCTTGAAACGCAGCCTGTAAAGAAAACCGCCCCCCCGGAACCCGTTACAAAAAAGATCGTGGAAAAAGAAAAGGAAGCGGTGAAAATAAAAACACCGCCCCGGAGAAAGGTGGTCCCCAAAAAAGGGGTATCTCTGGAGCCTGAAAAATCAGATGAAAAAGTGTCAAGGGAAATCGAACGATTGCGTGCCATAAAAGACCTTTCCAGAAAGAAGAGGGAACAGAAGGCAGAGCAGGTGGCCAGGACCAGTCAGACTGATGAGGAAATGGCCCGGGCATTGGAGCGAATACGAAATAAGGTCCAGGGAAGCGTTTCAAAAGGGCCCGGCGTTCCCGGCAGACAAACCTCCCCGGATGTCAATCCCTATCTTTCCCTCGTTGTGCAGAAAATAACGGAAGAATGGATACATCCGGATTTCGGGCGCGAAAACCTTGAAGTTATCGTGTCCTTTCACATAAACAGCACAGGGAACATTCTGGGTCCGAAAATTGTGCGATCATCAGGGAATGACTTATTTGACCGCTCGGCATTGAAGGCAGTAATAAAGGCCAGCCCCCTGCCTCCTCCGCCTGTTGAGGAAGAGTTTGAATTGAGGTTCCATCTATGAATATGAAAAGCAAAATACAGACCCCGGGATACAGGCGCTTTCCGGGAAGACCCCTGTTTCTTCTTGTCTGGGTCCTCTGCTCCTGCCTCTGGGCGCCCGCCTGTGGGGAGGCAAAAATATATATTGACATAACATCACCGGGAATCAGACAGCTCCCGATTTCACTCCATATGTCAGATACGCCGGCGTCTGGAGAAATTGAGAAAATCGTGAAAAGCGACCTTGAATTCACCGGATTATTTTCCTTCGTCGACCCCGGCGTGCCCGGAGCGGAGATCATTGCAAAAATGAACGTGGAAAGCGGGGAGGTGCTCAAGGTCACTCTCTCTGTCAACGATTTGATTGAAAACAAAGAGGTGCTCAAAAAAAGGTTAAGCTCCGACAACATCCGTCCACTGGCCCACAATATAGCAAATGATATTTATTATGTTGCAACAGGGAAAAACGGGATCTTCAGAACAAAGATATCCTATCTGGTGAATACAGCAGGGGGCAGAAAAGACCTGCGGTTAATGGACTGGGACGGAGAAAGGGCGATGAAGATTGTCGCCAGGGGACTCAACACCAGCCACAGCTGGTCGCAGGACGGCCAGTATCTGTTATATTCTTCGGAGAGAGACAGAAAGTGGAAAATATATATCCTGAATCTTCAGCGATACAGGGAAATGGTACTGTTTGCATCGCAGGGGCTGAACCTTGTCGGTGGTACTTCTCCTGATAATGTGGTATCCTTTTCATCTTCCAAAGACGGCAGCTCGGAAATTTACAGCATTACCACAACAGGCAAGGAATTCAAAAAACTGACCCGGTCCATCGGCATTGATGTGTCGCCCGTTTTTTCGCCCGACGGCAAGAGGATTGCCTTCGTATCAGACAGGGGGGGAAGCCCCCAGATCTACACAATGGATGCAAAGGGGAGGGAAGTAAAGCGGCTTACCTTCGAAGGGACCTACAATACTTCTCCTGCGTGGTCGCCTGACGGCAAATGGATTGCATATGTGGGAAGGAGCAATGGCAAAAATCAGTTATTCATGGTAAAATCTGACGGTGCTGATATGAGACAGCTGAGCTACAGCGGAAATAACGAGAACCCCTC
>JBFKMY010000137.1:0-6491 GCA_041629615.1 Thermodesulfovibrionia bacterium
GGAAGCAGGAACAGGAACGGAAATTGCTTATTTAAGCCGGGGGGTGGCATATCTGAAAACAGGACAGGCTCATAAGGCCATCGATGATTTTGGAACGGCGATAACCATGAACGGAAATAATGTTCGTGCATATTTTTATCGCGGGACAACGTATATGGCAATGGAAGATTTTAAAAATGCCATAGGTGATTTTGATAAAACCATCGAACTCAAACCAGACCACGGCGCTGCCTTTTTTGCCAGAGGTTCTGCCTATGCCCGGATGGGCAATGAACATGAAGCAACAAGAAACATAAGAACTTCCATCGCTTTATCTGAGGCAAACATGCAGAGATTTACTGACACCTTTGGACTTTTGAGGACCCAATTTAACAACGCCATGGCCATACTGGAAGATAAGGAAAATGCGTCGGGCATAGACCTCACTGCAGACGAGATCAATACTGTCAGAAAATGGCTGGAAGAAAAGGAACAGTGATATGCCGCATTCGTGCCGTTTTATCGGTTTTATGAACTATTCCGGAGTAACGGGCTGAATAAACTATTCAGCAGGATGATATTCCTCAGCCTCCTCCGCCGCCAAAGTTGGGGGCAGGAGCCGACGAACCAGCACTTTTCATGCCCGTTCCGCAACTGAAGGAAGATAACACCTTCTTTACTTTCCCGGAACCACATTTCGGGCACTCTGTATTTTTTTCTGCTGGATAGAGGCTCTGAAGCAGAGTAAAATTATCGTTGCATTCTAAACATATGTATTCATATATAGGCATTTATTCCTCCAAAGTTAATCTGTATTATAATTATAGTTTATCTCCTGATTCCTCTCTATGTCAATAATTTAAGGCAGAGGGACTCCGGATCAATGCATTTGAGTACGACATTTTCTCAGGGCACAAATTAATTGTTTTCATTTTTTATCTGTTTTGCTATACTCTCACGTGAATTACATTTCACATTTAAGATTGCAGAGGTGATACATTGCTCATGGAAAGAAGACGGACAAAGAGATTAACCGTTAATTTGAAGGCTGAAAGACTTTCATGCACCAATAATTGTTCCGTATTTATTGAAAACCTTTCCGAAACAGGTATTCAAATGATCACAGCGTCGGCAAAGAACCGTAAACTCTTCGTTCCCGGTGCACCCGTTGACATAAAACTTGAAACCACTGGCGGTGAAACCATTACATTACAATGCCATGTAAAATGGTCATACGACAATTCCGAGGAAGATTTAACGAACAGTGTGGGTCTGGAAATAATAGATCCGCCGTTTGAATACAGGGAATTTATCAAAAATCTCCATTAACATCTCTCACCGGGTAAATCGGTCCGGCCGGTCCTTCGACGAATAATCCTTTGATTTATTTATTATTCTTGACTTACGGACAGACATATTATAAGTTTATATTATATATGAATTAATCCTGCATGGGAGGATTATGGGACTATTTCTAAAAAACCTGCAGGGAAAGATAATTTTCATCACGTCCGTTACCATCTTTATCCTGATCAGTATATCTTTCCTCTTCGAACACAACAATTACAAGAAAATGCTGTACAATCGGCTCATCATTCACATGAGAGAGAACTCTTTTTCTATAAGGACCAGCATTGAAAGTGCTCATGATACCTTGCACGTTCAGAGAATTTTAGAGGGATTTGTCATCATGGAAGAAGAGGAACATGCAACTGAAGACGGTGAAGAAGACCCCTATCAAATACCACCCCATGAAATCCATGTTGTTGACAAGACCGGGACCATAACGGCCAGCACCAGGCCGGAATTAAACGGAATACCCATAGAAGAGGCCCTGCATCACAGGGAAGAAAGCCTGCATGAAGTATTAAAAGGCAGGAAAGCCTATGCTATTGAAGAAATGGAGCACTCAGGGGTCAGGGTTATTGACATGTCCATCCCGATAAGAAAAAACGGTGAAATTGTCGGGGCACTTCACTATGTGGAACCTTATTTGAAGCTCGACAGGTTGATCAGGGATTCTTTTATTCAGCATGCCTTTTTTGCATTTGCACTGATTATCTCATTAAGTCTGTCCATCAATTACCTGCTTAAGAAAATGATCACGAAGCCCTTAAAAGATATGACCAATGCCATGGACCTGATAAGGCTGAAAGGGCCTATCAAAGATGTACCAATAGCCAGAAAGGATGAGGTGGGCAGTCTCGTACAGTCCTTCAATGAAATGTCCCGCTCCCTGCAGGGACGTGAAGAAGAGATTCATAACTATACAACAAGACTTGAAGAAATGGTCAAAATAAGGACAAAGAAACTTGAGGAGTCCCACGCTAAACTTCTCCACTCTGAAAAGCTCGCCACCCTGGGGACCCTTGTGTCCGGTGTTGCGCATGAAATTAATAATCCCCTCAGCGGTATGTTCAATTGTGTTGAGATGCTTGACAAAATGGGAGGCGACGAAGAATTCAGGAAACGATACCTCGGCCTCCTCAAAGAGGGGCTGAACAGAATAGAGAATACTGTCGGGCAGTTATTGTGGATGTCACGGAAGAAAGAACGGGCCTCGCAGCTAATAGACCTGAAACAATCGCTGGAAGAGGTTCATACTTTCATCGAGCACATGATAAAAGAAAAAGGCATTGTGTACAAGGAAAACATAGAAGATCGCCTGTCGGTTGTAATAGATGCCCTTGACTTGCAGCAGGCAGTAATTAACCTTATGATCAACGCAATACAATCGATGAAGCAGGGAGGCACTCTCAGTGTAAATGCGCTGAGAAGAAACGGGAAGGTAATCCTTGAGGTCTGTGACACAGGAGAGGGCATCGAAGAGGAACAGCTTGACAAAATATTTAACCCGTTTTATACAACAAAAGGGCCGGGTGAAGGGACGGGGCTCGGCCTCTGGCTGACCCATGAGATAGTCGAGAACAATAACGGTGAAATCACGGTTGAAAGCAAAAAAGGTGATGGCACTAAAATCTCAATCATATTTAACAGCGACTGATGATATGCAAAAGATAATGATCATAGAAGATGACCGGATTATGAGAATTACCCTTGAGGATTCTCTCAGGGCGCAGGGGTATGATGCCAGTGTATATGAAAAAGGAATGGATGGTGTCAATGCATTTGATGAGAGTGTATTCTCTCTGGTCATCACGGATGTTCGTCTGCCTGATATCACGGGGATGGAAGTTATTAAAATGATAAAGGGGAAAAATAAAAAGACACCGGTAATCATAATGACTGCCTTTGGAACGATAAAGGACGCAGTGGAGGCCATTAAGATCGGGGCCTTTGATTATATTACAAAGCCCTTTTCTCTGGAAGAATTCAATCTCATAGTAAATCGGGCGATTGAGGTCAGGAAGATAAGGAATGGGGACCCCCTGTTACACAGAGAACTGCCTGAATGTTACGGGTATCCGAATATCATTGGTAAAAGCCATAAAATGAGAAAGGTTTTTGAATTGATAGGGAAGGTGTCACAAACGAACTCCACCATTCTGATCCTCGGAGAAAACGGGACAGGCAAGGAACTGGTTGCGTCAAACATTCATCATCACAGTCAACGTAAAGACAGGCCCTTGATTACCGTCAACTGTGCGGCCCTCCCGGAAAATCTTGTTGAAAGCGAACTCTTTGGACATGAGAAAGGGGCGTTTACCGGAGCAACAAAAAGAAGACCCGGAAGATTTGAACGTGCCGATAAGGGCACTATATTTCTTGATGAGATAGGAGACCTGTCATCCTCTGTTCAAATGAAGCTTCTCAGGGTCCTGCAGGACGGGACCTTTGAAAGACTCGGGGGTATCGAGACATTGCAGGTGGACGTACGAGTACTCGCGGCGACAAACAGAAATCTTCAGGAGGATGTTAAGACCGGCAAGTTCAGGGAAGACCTCTTTTACAGGCTGAACGTGATCCCCATTCACATGCCGGCCCTCAAAGAGCGCAAAGACGACATTCCTCTCCTTGTAGACCACTTTCTTGAATGCTGTAACAGCAGCCTGCACAAAAACGCTGCAATGAGCCCCGATGTGATAAGTGCCCTCATGGAGTATGACTTCCCCGGAAATATCCGGGAACTGGAAAACATTGTGGAAAGATGTGTTGCACTTTCAACTGATGATGCCATTACTGCAGACTGCCTTCCTTTTCATTTAAGACCGACAGACGGTTCATCTCCACTGGTCACGCTTACTGAAGTAGCGTGTGAAGCAGAGAGAGAACATATAATTAAAATATTAAATTCCACAAGGGGGAACAAGACAAAGGCCGCAGAAATCCTGGGAATAAGCAGAAAGACCCTGTGGGAAAAACTGAAAGCTTATAATATCGGGAATGAGAAATGAAAAGAGGACATTACATTTACAGATTACGGAATGTTACCGGAAATTAACACAGTCACAAGACAATCAATCATAGCATTTTGAACGAATGCCTTACTTTTTAACGATAATTAAATCATACATGGCATATAATGCAGCTGTAACCAAAACGGAACAATTTTGAACCATTCAACTCCCATACAGCCCGGATAATATTTACAACATCCTGTTTTACTTAGTATCCCGCCCTTGTAATTCGGTCCTGCGGCACGGGCATTTAATTTGCATACAATACTAATAAGAGTCAGAGGAAGGAGATACTATGAACCACAAGATAATGCAAAATTATAAAACCGGGATCCACGACGAATTGATGACAATGCACAATATGGTAGAAAATGCCAAAGATTGCATTTCATTATTACAGAATGCATTCATTTATAACAATTCACTATTTCTTGATGAATGCAAAGTAAAAGTCAGGGCCATTAAAACAGAATTAACTCACGTCACTGAAAAAATACAGGCAGCAGCGGATAATAATCCCGATGCGGCAGCATTTCTGTCAGTCCCGGATCTGCTGTTGAATATTGTACAAAGCATAGAGACGCTCTCTGATACCATGGAAAAAAAAATCAGTGACTATGTACTTTTCTCTGACAAGGCAGTGAAGGAGACCACCTATCTTCTTCAACGGTTGATCGAGATACTGGAGCCTACAGCGGAGATACTCCTTGCCCGAAATACGTTTCTGAGTATGTATGTAGAGGAATCCCAGACAGACCTTGGCAATACGGCCCTCGAGTATTCGACATTACACGAGGAGCGTCTGATTGAAGGGGTGTGCATGCCTGCAGCATCCGCAATTTATATAACAATACTCGGTTTAATTAAGAATATAGCGTGGCAGTCAAAGGAGATAGCGGTAAAACTTGCCGGGCCATAGATATTAACGGGAAAACATCAGAAGAGGGATCCATCATCAATCATTCAATACCTTTCTGAAGTCATTATTCTGGAGGTTGACAGCGGTCGCGACAGTACCACACTGAATGTGCCTGGAGTAAAATGCAGTTGTTACTCGTTCGTTACAATTGACAGGGTAAATTGTTTCCAAACCGTAACAAATGTATGCAGGAAGGTCGTGTCCGATCAGCGTGATATTTTCATAACTTCCTGTTTTATTTTAAATTCAACAGCCCCTGCCTTCATTGTAAATCACTGGTATTAAATTTGCGATGTATACAATGGAAACATGCGATTTTAGATGATACATTTGTCTGAAAAATAGAGGAATTCTGTTGAGGAAATGCTTTATCAAAGGAGGGGCCATGATAGAAAACTGCTACAAAGAAACACCGGCAAGGAAACGTGTTTTAAAACAGGAGTTGCTGACATTACTTAACAGCAAACTGTCACAATATGAGGAATGTGAGAATTGCAGATTTGTAAGTATTCTTGAGCTTGATGAAGAAAATGAAGATGGATGTAACTGGATAGGGGCGAATGTAAAATTGATATGCAGCGGTGAGCCTTCTGAAAAATGCAGACCCTTTGTGTCAAGAATCCTTTCTGAAGCAGGAAAGCACTATAACATAAAAAAATAATACGAGGGATATGTATATAGAGCAGAAAGGGAGGGGAAATGAGTACTCATACTCATAAGGATGTGAGAGAGAATATTATCAGCATTCTTGACTGCCTGTTAAAGAATGAAGAGAGGAAATGCGATACATGCAGAAATTGCGGAGATGTTGACGTCTGCTGCTTTCTGACGGACGCGGTAATAATTTGTAAACACAAGGACACGAAGGAGTCCGGATCATTCAAGTAACACGATATTGCTGTTTATTGACATTTACTGATTCCAGAGGTAATGAGATGACCGGTGATACGAACCTTCTTTAAAATTAATTGCAAGACAACTATGGGAGAAAGCATGATGCCCATGTCTCAGACAAGCGGCATGTGAGTAAAGATAAATGCGGAAACGAGGAAAAATGAGGTATGTTAGACTGGCTGTTTTCGGGTTTCTTTGCGGGATGCTTATGAAGCCGGCGGGTGCCAACGCATGCGGCTGGTGGGGTGATGGCGAGAGTGCGGATACTGACGATGCAATCCTGGTGGACTCGGACGAGAAGCCGGTTCCCGTTGATGAGGAATCGATTGTTGATCCCGTTA
>JBFKMY010000138.1:0-6477 GCA_041629615.1 Thermodesulfovibrionia bacterium
AGGTCTTCCTTATAGGACGTAATCGTGGTGTAGATAATCAGCATGGTCGGCGAAAAACCCCTTATGTCCTCTTCTACCGCCTCCCACCGGTCATCTTCAACAGGATAGTCCCTGATTTTGCATACATGCCCCTCCTGCTCAAGCACCGCTGACATATAGGCCAGATCAAGGGGCGCTCGCGGGGCGTTTGATACCCCATGCAGTGATACCTGACACCGGTCATCACGGTAAAATAAGCCTGTCGGGGGTACGATAAATAATGCTTTGCAGGGTTTCATTGTATGTACGTGTCCTTCTTCTGATTACTGGATATTAATTATCCTTCTCTCCAAACGTAAAAGTCAATTCTCTGATTGTATTATTTAAAAAAACTATAGAGTAATCCGTGATCATCTGCCATAAATATCTCACGGGGTTTATGAACGTCACGATGTGAAAAAGAGCCGGAACTCCTTCCACCACCCTTTTTGAAACTCAATAAAATCTGTTCTTTCAGGGACCGTGAAATAGACGAGTGCAAGAACCAGTATAATGATTATAAATACAACGAAGTGAATGTCTTTCCTGGTTTCTGCTTTCATCCCCCTGCCTCTTCATATCTTGATATCCTGTAGTGTTCATCTGCATACACAATCCTGAACTTTTCCTTCATCGTGCCCATCCAGCGAAGCGAATAAAAGAGTCTTCTTTCTTTTTCTATCCATTCATCTTCCGCTGAATCCTTTCTTGTCAAAATATACGTCGTATGATTTTCATTCAGTTTTTGCAGCCATTCTTCATAGGTATCAGCTTTGACATATACCACAGTATTGGAAAAGGCCCTGTTCCAGAGGGGAGCAGTAAAGAACGGTTCAGACGTGCTTAACACAAAACTCTCAAAGGTATATGCCAGTGTGTCACCTCCTCCTACGTTCTTCTCTATCCATATCCAGTGCCCGTATTCTTTTCGCACTTTTATGTCAATATTGAAAGGCTTATGGCGCGACAATGTACGTTCATTCACGGGGAGGTGAAGAAACTCTTTGATCTTTTCCGGCATAATACACGGGGAATTTACCGTAAGAAATGTGTATCCGGAAAGCACCAGAGCGATAATGCGCAATGCCGTTTCCCTTCTGCTGAAATATTCCAGTGCAATACCAAAAGAAATGGCACCGAGGCCGACGATGAACATGACATACCGGGTATTCCAGTTTCTCGGATGTATCATAAATGTCAGAAGAATGATGGTACCCACAAAGAGATAGGTGTAATTCTTCTTTATGAATGAATAGAGGAAAGAAAAGGCCATCCCGGGCAGGAACAAAGTAAACCAGATGGGACCGAATCCGCTCTCTCGTGAATCATACATATAATACCCAACCCTTTCAAGCCAGACATGAAGGAGACGGGTCAGATAATTCAGTCCCTCAATAATCTGCGGAGCAGGCTCCACCCAGTCGCTTTTAAGGCCTTTGAATAATGTAACATTAAAAATAGAAACATCCATGTAATAAACGGGATTACCGTACACTATCCAGTTTCTTGCATACCAGTACCCTCCCATGAGAAAGGCCGGAATCAGGAAATAGAGAAGATACGCCTTAAAAGAGCTGCCCGGCGGGGACGCCGCATTTCCGGACATAGTGTGTATATGTCTTATGAGACCCCGGGAGATGATTACTCCGAGGATGACGGCAATAAATAAAGGCCCTGTGGGTTTGGAGCCAAGCAATATTCCCGCCGATAGCCCGGCCATGAAAAGTGACAATATTCCCGGTTTCAGGGGCCCTGTCGCATCTTTCCCCATGCCGGATGTGACGGAATTATCATCCATGAGAAAATTAACAGTGATGATGAATAACATGGAAACAGCACCGTCAACATAATTTACCGCAGACTGCAGTATCAGCACAGGCGTAAAGTAAAAGAGGAGAGAAGCATAGATAGCATATCTTTCCCGGATTCCCGTTTTCATTGCCATGCTGTACACAGACAGTATCCCTGCTACGGTAAAGAGCAGCTGGCTGAGATCAACAATGACATCACTCTTGAGAAAGATGACATTCCACAGAAAAATCAGGTTAATGTTTTTTGAAAATATATTTATGTACTGCTGAATAAAGGAAGGCGTAGGGTTATCCTGAATGGCACCGCTCTGTAAAATCTGGCCCACCATGGGGAGATGGTAGTAGAGGGCATCCCATGAATAGGAAGGGAAGAGATAGCCCAGAAATACAATCCAGCATAGCGACAGGACGAAGAGACCGGAGATACAGAGTAAGACCTTGTCTCCCTTTATAATTCCGGCAATCCTGATCGTCTCATCCCTGATCCCGGTGAACATCCCCCTGCTCCCGCCGCCCAGGAGGGAACCGGTCAATACACTTACCGATAAAGACCCGTTCAGTAAAAAAAGAGGGGCTCGAGAGAGCGCTTTGAATACTACCCCCAGCAGCATCTCTGTGGCTATAATCTGGGTCAAACTTAAAACAAAGGTTCCGATGAGCCTGTCAGCAAAGGGCAGGCATTCTTTTTTTCGGGAGAGGAAGGCATACCACGAGGAGAACAGGAGAAGGTTAATTGATATATATGCTGTAATGTCCAATTAGTCAAGGCAGTTCCAGAATCTTCTGAAACTGCAGTCCGTCATTTCATGGTAGTGCTTTACCTGAGCTTCAGCCCTGTCCTTCATTCCCATTTTGTCATACACAACGCCGATGTCCCATAAGGCGTATTGATGAGAGGGGTCTATCTCAAGGACCATGCGGTATGCTGACAGTGCATCGTCATACTGTCCTCTTTCGTTATATATAAACCCGAGATCATAATGTACGTACACGTTATCAGGGTCTATTTCGAGGGCCCTTTTGTACCGGGCTAATGCCCTGGCATAGTCTTTCTTTTCTCTATATATATAGCCTAAATCATAGTTTGCATGGGGATGGTCAGGGTACATATCCAGCAATTTTCCGTATACCTCTTCTGCTTTGTCAAGGTCCCCTCTTTCCTTATACATCAGGCCGAGCTGATAATAGGCATAGGCGTTTTTTGAATCAGACGAAACCGCCTCAATAAATTTCTCCATGGCCCTGTCCTGAGAGCCGACCGTCTGATACAGGACTGCCATCAACGTATGTCTGTTGCTGAATGTATAAAGGGATACAACTGCCAGAAGGAAAACTGCTGTCAGCAGGAGTATATTTTTTTTTTACGCTTCATCCCTGTTCAAAAGGAAGAAAGGTGCCTTCTTCCGGAAACATCTCTTCTGGTCTGAAGAAAGCGCCTTCCTGTTTTTCCCGGGTACGACATTTAATGCATATAGACAAGCGCTATGCTGAATGTTTCTCCAAGAGAAGCGTTCTCTGTCTTGAATTCACCGGCGCCGCTTAAATCCGTATTATAGGATGCTACTGTCTGGATCTTTTTTGTCAGGGTAAATGCAAGAGAAACGCCCGCACTCAGGGAGCTCTGCTCAAGACCCAATGAGTCCAGAATAATCACCGCTTCTGAAAATTTATTATCGGGAACACCCCATTTAATAGCTTCTCCTTTTACAGAATTTGAAATCTTCGCATTCCCCACTGTCCTGTTCCAGTCAATCTTTCCCCGTATTGACAGCCATGGCGCAGCATTATACCCCCCGTTCAGGGACAGCAGGAACTGGTCGGCAGGCTTAAAGTTAAATTCTCCAAGCTGTTCATTCTCAAACCTGTATTTATACCCGGCACTGAATACTGCGTACCCCTTGCTGAAGCCCTTGCCATACAAAAGCTTTGCTACTGCGTCATACTGACCGTCTCCAAGGTTTTGAAATCGGAAGGGATTTTTATAATCATACGCTTCGGGGATCTTTAAATCCACCTGGAGAGACAGGGGTCCACCTGCCACACTGTTGCTCAATTTCTGTCTCAGGCCGAAAATAATATCACCTATGCCTCTTACGCTGTCACCGTCTTCCTGATGAAGAAGAATATCATTCGACCTGACATAGGCCCATCCGCCCGAAAAGATGGCAGTAAGGTCGTCTTTAAGTCCGTATTCTCCGTAATATGACAGCTGTGTCTGCGTAAACTCCTCTTCCGTGTTTTTGTAGACAGGAGCCTGGGTATTTATGGCTACACCTCCTGCGTTTTTTACTACGCTTGTCATTTTAGACGTGGTCTTATAACGGCTTAAGGTCAACTGATTATAGGCATGCCCCTTGGACTGTGTCCATCCTGCAAAAGCAGTGCTGGAGACAAAAATACATCCTGCTAATAAAACAAGCATCATTCCCATTTTGCTCTTCATATCCAGGCTCCTTGTAGTTTAAGATTTGCTATTTTAAAAATAATTACATGCTTGCATATAACACGCTCATGCAGCAATAACATCTTCGGCTCTTCGTCGGGAAAACAGATAACGCCCTAAACGATTTGAGGCTAATCCACCCAATATTACTTGAAAAACAGACAAAAACGCAACATAGAAATACCCCATCTGGAACATCATGAGAAAGGGGATTGATACATAAATTTTATTTACAAAGGCAAAATAAATGTTAAAGGTAAAATAAATCCCGAGGAACAGTTCCATGAGGACCAGAAAATTGATCTCCCCCCTGTATTTCTTCCCGAGCCACCTGTCTTTTTTCTTCTCTATGCTGTACTTGGGAGTACGCTTGAATTCCGTCTTTTTATTGAACAGTGCACCGAGTACCGCCTTGGAGTTGTTCACGGACAGACCGATGCCGAGAGACATTAACATCGGAAGATACACGAGCCTTGATTTCCAGTCTTTATAGGCTTCCCGCTGTGAACAAATATAAAAAAAAGAGATGCCGACCGTGGCAAACAGGAGGAAGGGCACGTCCGTGACGATCATCTGAAACCAGCCGATATTGATCCTTGCAACCATGGATGGGTAAATCAACAGGGAGAGCACCAGCATGAGCAGGTATGAAAAATTATTGGTCAGGTGAAAAAATGCCTCTATCTTTATCTTTAATGGAAGGTCGCTTCTTAATATCTGCGGAAGGAGTTTTTTGGCCGTTTGTATGGACCCCTTTGCCCAGCGGTGCTGCTGGCTCTTGAATCCGTTAATCTCAACGGGGATTTCAGACGGCGACAGTTCGTCTTTCAGGAAAACAAACTTCCATCCCTTTAACTGTGATCTGTAGCTCAAATCCAGGTCTTCTGTAAGCGTATCGTTCTGCCATCCGCCTGCAGTCCGTATCGCCTCTTTTCTCCAGACACCCGCTGTGCCGTTAAAATTAAAAAACCTTCCGGACCAGTTACGTGCAGCATGCTCTATAACAAAGTGGCCGTCAAGCATTATTGCCTGTATCTTTGTGAGAAAAGAGTATCTTCTGTTCAGATACGTCCACCGCGTCTGGACCATGCCTACAGACTGATCAGCAAAATAATGGATCGTCTTCTGCAGGATGTCCCTCCGGGGAACGAAATCAGCGTCAAACACCGCCACGAACTCGCCCCTGGCGGATTTGAGGCCGTTCTCAAGGGCACCCCCTTTAAAGCCCACCCTTTTTTCACGATGAATATAATGTATATCAAAGCCCTTTTCCCTGAATTCATCAACACAATCCCTCGTGATTTCTCGTGTCTCATCCGTAGAATCATCGAGTACCTGTATATCAAGCAGTTCCCTGGGATAATCAATAGCACATGACGCCGCAATCAGGCGTCGTACGACATACATTTCATTGTAAATGGGAAGCTGAACAGTAACACGCGGGAGTGTGCTCAGCTTTCTCCTGAGGACAGGCTTATCTTTTTGGTGCCTGTAATAAAGATAAACCATATAGTACCGGTGAGATGCATATATAAAAACGGTAATCAGGATACAAAAGTAGACAGCAAGGAATAAATA
This sequence comes from Thermodesulfovibrionia bacterium, assembly GCA_041629615.1. Lineage (GTDB taxonomy): Bacteria > Nitrospirota > Thermodesulfovibrionia > UBA6902 > UBA6902 > JBFKMY01. Next base: position 5,851 of record JBFKMY010000138.1, read on the forward strand.
AAGCAGCATTCTAACTCATCCTCAATATTTACACTTCACTATAAAAAAAGAGACCGTAAGGACCGGGAATTTAATCGTGCCATTATAACATACTCATTCTGTGAGACACAATTAGAAATTCTTATAGCGCAATTATGAACGGTAAACATTTCTCCTGATGCACTGTCTGTTTCATTCCCATGTTCTCCCGGCTACGTATTCCGGGGCATTCCTTGATTTTCCCGTGAAAAGGGCTTATATTATTTACATATGGATTCAATGGGAAGTGATGCCAACATCGAGACCCATCTCGTGTGGACAACCATTTTAAAGGCACTGGCTGATGAGAACCGCCTTCAGATCATCCATGAGCTATTGAAACAGGAAGCTTCTGTTCAGGATTTATCCGCAATTCTTGGAATAAAGACCTACAACATCTCAAAACACTTGAAAATACTGGAGACAAACGGATTAGTGCAGAAAAGAAAAGACGGGGTTCACAGGATTTACCACATTACAGAAAAACTGAGGTCCCATTTTTCAGACGATAACCGGGTGCTGGATCTTGGATGCTGCAAGTTCCTGTTCGGGAGTTCCCAAAAGTAATATCATTTAATCTAAGTACCTTACGGGCCATCATGATATGGC
>JBFKMY010000139.1:0-6469 GCA_041629615.1 Thermodesulfovibrionia bacterium
CCGGTGGCATCCATAAGCCCGGCTGCAGCCACATGACGCCCCCCCTGCGCTTCCGGACGTTTTACCCCGTCAATATAATAATCGAGCAGGCGGTTTCTCATATCATCCTCAAGCCGGTAATAGGGGTCCCATAAGAGTGATACAACGTCATAGGCAGGCGGCCCGAGCCGGGCACCCTGATAATCAATGAGCCGGAGTTCCCGCCCTGACATGATCATTATGTTCTGCGACTGGAAGTCACGATGAATTATTTTTTTCGGCGATGCGTCCGCCATTACTGCAATGCTGTGCAATTCGTCTTTGAGCACATCCTCTTCACTGACGACCATGTTTCTGATGCCCTTCACAAACCGTTCAATAAAATAATCCGTCTCCCATCTGAAATGTTCATAATCAAATATTCTCTCCTGAAGAAGCGGACATTCTGAAACATGTTCCGTTGCCCTGGTATGAAGCTGAATAAGAACATCAAGCACCTTCTGGTAGAGTTCTTCTCTTTCACTTTTTATGCGGGGACATTTGAAATAACTGTAAAGAGAGATGTCCCCTGCGTCTTCAACGAGGGCCTGCATTTTATCTGCGTCCACCTGTATCAAAGATGGAACGGGTATTCCCTGCCTGAGGAAGAAACGCGTATATTCCAGCTGACGGTCGAACTCGGGGTCGTCCTTCCTGCACTGCATAAGCACGTTTAAGCAGTTGCCCTGCCGTACTCTGTAATATCTCCTGTCCGACCCTCCTGTGCCGATCAGTTGTTTATCTTCTACATAATCGAGTATCTCCGGCTCATTAAGATCTGTGCGAAAATCGGGTCCTATGATGCAGTTATTAAAAAACAACCGGTCTTCACCATTCCGCAGGGTCACTTCATCAACCGCCCCTACGCTGGTCCCGGGAAGAACGAGGGCGTTTCTCAGTGAGACCCCTTTCTTGATCTGACAACTCTTTTCAATAACAACATGTCCCTGCAGATTTACATCATCACAGTCTTTCAGCGAGGAATGGGCATAGATGACCTCGCCATCATTTCTCAATGCCCTGAATACTGCAGATGCATAGGAAGCCGGCGTTCCGATGTCCCGCCAGCCGGTGGAGGCTTGAGATCCTTCCCCGGATACATCAAACGTCCCTATCGTATGACCGGCAGCTGATGCCTTCAACCATGCATCGACGACACCGGATGCCCCCTCAGGCAGGAATCCAAGAAACCCCGGTTCATACACAGCAACCCCGGTAAAGGCCCACCTTTGAATATCATCCCCTGTCTGCCCCCTGCCCAGACCTGTCAGGCGTCCCTTTTCATCCATAACGATACTATTAAATTCCGGATAATTATGTATCGCCAGTGTTACGAAGTTTCCTGACGTATAATGATGTTCGAGTAATTTTTTTAGGTTAATGTCAGAAAGTATGTCCGAGTTATGGACAAGAAATGTTCCTTCTCTGAGGAAGCTTACAGCATTTTTTAAGGCCCCGCCGGTGCCCAGCAGGGTATCTTCCCGAAAGATCCTGATCCTGTCTTTCCATGCACTTTGAACTAACCAGTCTTCAATGACCTTTTTTTTGTAATGGAGATTTATACCGATTTTATTAAAGGACAGGTCCGACAGGGCATGAAAAATGTGCTCTATTGCCGGCTGCCCTAAAACAGGGATAAGTGGTTTTGGAATGTGGTCCGTTATTGGTCTGAGTCTCTCACCACGTCCTGCAGCCGGAACGAAAATGTTTATTTTATTCATACATTAGATACTTCTTCCTCACCTTCCTGTTGAACTCCAGCCGCCGTCTGTCCCACCACTGCTCCATCCTTTCAAGCGATTTGCCCTGTTCAATGTCCATTCGCACCCTGTCCGTTCCTGCAAGGATGTCGATCGGCATTTTTTTTGTCTCATATTCATAGGGAGGTTTTTTCCATTTGAAGCGGTCCGGGTAGAGATCGTAAATGGTCCTGATAATCGCAACGCCCGTCTTAAAGGGCTTAAACCGCTCTCTGTTCATCACATGAACCTGTGCGCCGCCGCAGAGTTTTCCCGCGTGTTTTTGAAAGGTGGGCTGAAAATAGAGCGGCCTGAAAACAACACCGTCAAGATCATGGAGTGTGAGCCGCTTTACAAGCGCCTCCGGATCGATATAGGGGGCCCCGAATATCTCAAAGGGCCTCGTAGTTCCCCTTCCCTCACTTATATTCGTGGATTCCAGCAGACACATGCCCGGATATACGATCGCTGTATCCAGAGTCGGCATATTAGGAGAAGGCATGACCCAGGGAAGATGAGCATCATCAAACCACATAGTGCGGGTCCACCCCTGCATGGGAATAACATGGAAATCCAGGGCCTGATAAAATTCGTTTTTCAAATAGCTCCCCATTTCTCCAACAGTCATTCCATGGCGAACCGGCAGCGGGCGCTGTCCCACGAATGATGCATGGGACATATCAAGCACCGGCCCTTCCGTGAGTTTTCCGCCAAGGGGGTTCGGCCTGTCCAGGACCACCAGTGATATCCCCGCCTCCTGACAGGCCTGCATACAGAGTTCCATGGTCCATATAAATGTAAAATAGCGGGACCCTGCGTCCTGCATATCTATAATGATGACATCAATGTCCGTGAGCATTGCAGGGACAGGCTTACGGGTATTGCTGTACAGGCTGTAAACAGGAAGCCCTGTTTTTTTGTCCCTGAATCCCTGCCACTCAACCATATTGTCCTGGGTCTCACCGCGAATCCCGTGCTGAGGCCCGAACAGGGTTTTCAATGTGAATTTTTTTGCGTTACAAAAACAATCAATTGCATGTTTCAGCTTTCTGTTTACCGACGCCGGATGGACAAGCAGCCCGGCCCGGGCGCCTTTTAACGTCTTCGGCCATTTTTTTTCACATACGTCAAGACCTGTGAGTACTGTCATTTCCTGTTCTGTCTTTCTTCCCTGCGTACACGGCGGAAGGGGACCGGTGCGAAGGGGAAACGTTATGCACTCTAATGTACGGCAATCCAGGAAATTCTTCAACTTTGTTAAAATGAGCTCATGGCCCTTTCTCTCTATATACATATCCCCTTCTGCCTGAAACGATGCATATATTGTGATTTTACTTCGGGAATCTATACTGATGAAAAAGCATATTCCTATATTGAAGCCTTAAAGAAGGAGATCATGAACGTGCCCCGGGGTACTCCGCTTTCGACGCTCTACATAGGCGGCGGAACGCCCACAGTCCTCTCAGGCAATACATTACACACGTTACTGGATTGCATATATACCCGCTTTACCTGCAACGATAATTTTGAAGCCACCATTGAGGCCAACCCGGGAACTTTAGACAGTGAAAAGCTTCAGATCATCAGGTCGTCAGGGACCGGCAGAATAAGTATAGGGGTACAGTCTTTTGACAATGATGAGCTGATGCTTCTCGGCCGTGTACATACCGGTGATGAAGCTGAGGAGGCTGTCCTCCTCGCACGGAATGCAGGTTTTAAAAATATCAATATCGATTTGATATACGCTTTACCGGGGCAGCGTTTGAACAGCTGGAGTGATACACTTGAAAGGGCTGTACATCTGCAGCCCACCCACATATCTGCATATGAGCTTACCGCAGGAGAAGGGACATTGCTCCATAAATACCTGAACTCTCCCTCCTCTCCCCTGTTTGCAAAAGGGAGGGCATCCGATGACATTGTTATTGAAATGTATAATCATACTATTGAGTACCTGAAATCCGAAGGATTCATACATTATGAAATATCCAATTTTGCACAAACCGGCTTCCAGTGTAAACACAATTTGAATTACTGGGACAGGGGGGAATACTATGGGGCGGGGCTGGGAGCCCACTCATTTATATGCGGAAAGCGGACGTCTAACACCGATGACCTGGATGAATATCTGGCGCGTATCGCGGAAAACAAGAGCCCCGTCGTCAAGTCGGAAACCATAAGCGATGTCACGGGGTTGTCCGAAGCAATCTTTCTCGGCCTGAGAAAAACGGACGGCATTCAGATAGAATCTTTTTCGCAACAGTACAAACACGATATTCTAAGCTGTTATCAGAAAGAAATAAAAGACCTACAGGAAGCAGGACTCATTGAAATCATCCGTTCTCCCCGTTCCTATGAAACACATATGAGGCTTACGGGAAAGGGGCTGGTCCTCTCCAACGAAGTTTTTCAAAAATTCATCTAGTTTTCATTATCCCATCAAAAAAGGTAAAATATGTATTGTTGTTATAAAAATGAACGTGTAAGGGCAAACAGCCGTTCGCCCCTCTGTATCCATAGTCAGCTTCAGGAGAAATATGATCACAGAATTTGAACCGAAATGGATTGCCTGGGAGATTACAAGGAGGTGTAATTTTAGCTGCGTTCACTGCCGCTCGTCATCAGAAATGGAGATGGAAGGACATCCCGATTTTTCCACTCAGGAGGCATACAGGATCATTGACGATATTGCGGGCTATGCAAAACCGGTAACGGTGCTTTCCGGCGGTGAACCTTTACTGCGTAAGGACGTTTTTGACATTGCGAAATACGGTACTGACAGAGATTTAAGAATGTGCATTGCAACAAACGGTTCTCTCGTTACAGAAGAGGTATGCAAAAACATGAATGCCTCGGGGATAAAGATGGTGTCCCTGAGTCTTGACGGGGCAACAGAGGAAGTTCATGATGATTTCAGAAAACAGAAAGGCGCCTTTGCCGGCGTTATCAAGGCAGCTGAGTTGTTTAACAGGCACGGCATCAAATTCCTTATAAACTCTTCTTTTACAAAACGCAATCAGGGAGAAATCCCAGGGGTCTACAGGCTTGCAAAAAAACTGGGCGCTACGGCCTGGTATATGTTTATGATAGTTCCTACCGGCAGGGGCGAGGACATAATGAGCGAATTGATCTCCAAGGAAGATTATGAGGAGTTGCTGGAATGGCACTACCGGATGGAAAAGGAGGAAAAAGATCTGCTCGTGCGTCCGACCTGTGCTCCACATTATTACAGAGTTGTTCTCCAGAAGCAAAAGGAGGATGGCGAGAAATTTGAGCGAAGAAGCCTGAAATTTTCCACCGGCGGTTCAAAAGGATGTATAGCAGGTCAGGTCATCTGCCTTATTGATGTTGATGAGAATGTCCTTCCCTGCAGTTATTTTCCGAAGTCAGCAGGAAACCTTAAAGAAAAGTCATTCAGGGACATATGGGAAAAATCGGAACTCTTCCATGAAATGAGGGACTTTAAAAAATATAAAGGAAGATGCGGCTCATGTGAGTATGTGACTGTATGCGGCGGCTGCAGGGCACGGGCCTATGCAGTGTCCGGTGATTATCTGGAGGAAGAACCATTCTGCGGATACATTCCCTACAGAATAAAAAAAGCCGGTCAGAAAAAGGAGAAGAAGCCATAATGCGGAGGAATTCATGAACACTACATTCTTGAAGGCATGCAGGGGAGAGGACGTTCCTTATACACCTATCTGGATAATGCGGCAGGCAGGAAGATATCTTCCTGAATACCGCGCAGTCAGAGGCAAGGCAGATTTTCTGAAAATGTGCAAGACCCCCGAACTTGCGGCAGAGGTTACCCTTCAGCCCATAGACATCCTGAATGTTGATGCTGCCATCCTGTTCTCTGATATCCTGATCCCCTGTGAGGCCATGGGGCAGGGACTCGATTTTCAGGAAAACAGGGGGCCCGTTCTTTTCCCCGCCATACGTGATGAAAACACAGTAAAAAAACTTTTTGTACCCGATCCTGAAGATACAATGAAGTTTGTTATGGATGCTATCCGTCTCCTGAGGAAGGAGCTTGACGGAAGAGTGCCTCTTATCGGTTTTGCCGGGGCCCCTTTTACTACTGCAACATATATGGTTGAAGGCGGCACATCAAAGAACTTTCTGAACACAAAGAGAATGATCTATGAAAACCCTGCCCTTTATCAACGGTTGATGGAAAAAATAACGGCAACAATAACGGAATACCTGAGGGCACAGATAAGCGCCGGGGCCCAGGCAGTACAGATCTTTGATACCTGGGGCGGGATCTTTTCACCTCCTGATTTCCGCGAATATGTATTACCCTATGTTAAACAGATAATTGCAGAACTGAAACGCTGGATGGCTGCTGAATTGTCTGACCCTGTTCCCGTCATCTATTTTGTCGGTGAAACAGCAGGACTGCTGGAAGAAATAAAAACTTCAGGCGCAGACGTATTCGGCGTTGACTGGAGAATCAACCTGGACAGTGCGATTCAGAGGCTCGGCAGCGACTCAGTGGTCCAGGGAAATATGGACCCCCTCTCCCTGTTTCTCCCGAAAGACAAAATAGAAGAGCGTGTGCGTGATGTATTAGGCAGGGCATCATCTGCCCGCGGCCATATCTTTAATCTCGGTCACGGTGTTGTTCCCCAGACCCCGCCTGATCATGTGATCGCGCTTGTAGAACTGGTCCACAGGTTAAGCAAGAAATAATTATTTCAACTTCCTTC
>JBFKMY010000140.1:0-6416 GCA_041629615.1 Thermodesulfovibrionia bacterium
CAAAGAGTCTGGGTTCACTGTCAGGGTCTATCCAGTCTGCAATTGAAAGTGCAATGCTGGGATTAATATTAAGGTATTCGAGCAGCTTTTTCAAGGACAGCAGTGCCTTGTCATTGGTGCGTCCATTGTCACCTATGAGGCTGTTAATATTTAGTTTTGCATTTTCGTCTTCAATTTTTGTCGTGAGGAAAACGCCGGGACCAAGGTCCAGCAGAACAGGGAATTCAACAGAGGGACTGTCCGTATAGGACAGGCTGCCAAGGTTCTTTATAAACTTTGCACCAAGGGTCTGTCCTGACTTGGCTATGACGGACGCCCGCTGGGCATTGGTCCAGTTGGAGAGGGCGGACGAATCGATATAGACTTCATACACGAAATCCACGACAAGGCCTGTCAGTATGGTCACCAGCAGAAGGGTTATGATAAGGGCCGAGCCCCTTTGATGTGCGGGTGAACAGGGTGCGCCTGTTTTCATTTTCATAGGTGCGTCCCGATTACTGGTTTTGCGTACTCCGTCAATTTTACTGTCTTGCCGTTGTCATTGAATTCAATACTTACCCGCACTGTTTCAGGCAGTCTCCCGGTGGTTGCCGTGTCCCATGTCCTGACCCACTTGTTATTAAACAGGGTCTCAACGGTAAAGCCTTCGATGCCCTCAATAATTTCCATGGTATACTCCTTTGCCGGTGCAGCTGCAGGTGCCTCTGATTTCACAAGGTCAAGCTGCCCGTCCTTTTCTCGTACAAAGTAGGCGATGGTATTGAGAGCGCTTCCTTTAAAAGAGAATGCCGTGAGGTTTAACAGGGAGGTGTTTTTACCGAACTGGTCCCGGTCACCAATTATAAATCCCGGTTTTTCCTCATTATCATCTCCGCGGGAATTTTTAAGCACAGAACTTTCGATTTCACGTCTCATGATATCCAGTGCTGTTCTCGACTCGTGGTACTTCACTGATATATCATCAAATCTGTTGAGCGCGCGCTGCACAGAAAAAAAGGTGCTATAGACCGCGCCAAGCACGATGGTGAGCAGGGTAAGGCTTATGAGGACCTCGATGAGGGTAAACCCGCTGCGGGCAGGCAGAAGGAGGACGTTAAAGCGGAGAACACTGCTTCCCTCAGTTGATTTCCCTTCATTTAATGCAGCTTTATCGTTCATAGTTCATCTTTTACTTGAGAATGTCGCCTGTGCCGATGATCAGCTTTGTAAATACAATCTCTCTTCCCTGTCCCTTCACAACGGTCGTCAGCTTGACAACATCAGTGTCCTGTAGGGGAGACACGATGTTTTCAAATGATAATCCCGTTGTGCCAATGTCCCCCTTCTGATTCCGGGGCGCTGACTCCAGCTCATTCAACTTCTCCTTGGCGATCTGGACCATCTGCGTGGTGAGTGTATTGTCGTACATGATGCCTGCATGATAGTTCACCGTATGGATAATAATGGTGAGGGCCATTCCGATGATTGCCAGGGCAATCATGATCTCGAGGAGTGTGAAACCGTCCCTCTTTTGTCCTCGGCTGTCATTCATCTTTTTGCATTCTGCCTTCACAGTATGTATCCTTCGTACATCTTTACTCTGCCGTTCAGAGGATTAAACATGACCGTATACTCGTGATCATCCTGCATGAGATGGAGTGTGATCGGTTCCTCCGGGCCCATGGGGCCGAATTTCAGCAGTACCTCTCCGGCTGAGACCTCGCCTAAAGAGGGAATGATAATGTCCCTGAACATGACCGTTTCCTTTATCCTGAAGCTCCGCGACTCGCTCTCACTCTCAAAACTCCAGGCGTCAGCGTTAAGGTCTATTTTTAAAATATAGGTCTGCTTTTTGCCAATTGCCTCATCATATATATATCGCATCGTATTGGCAAGCCGCTTTGCCTCTGATGTGAGGGCCCTTCCGCTTTTGTCCCAGAAGTTCGGCATAACGAGTGCCGTGGTGAGAGAGATAATAAATATTACGATTATGAGCTCTATTAATGTGAAGCCATTTTCCTTTCGTGGTCCGCTGCTCTTCATCCTTCTGCCCTCATATGTCCCAGTTAATGATGTCCCCGTCATATCCGCTTCCGCCCGGCTGGCCGTCAGCTCCATAGGAGATGATATCATACTCGCTCTCCTCCCCCGGTGAGAGGTAAATATACGCATGCCCCCAGGGATCGGAGGGAAGGGTTTTTTTCTCCAGATATCCCCCTTCTCTGAAGTTTTCCGGTATGCGTCCTTCCAGAGGCAGGGTGATCAATGCCTCCAGTCCCTGTTCGGTAGAGGGGAGAAAGCCGTTGTCTGATTTGAAAAGTCTGAGCGCTGTTTCGAAATTTTTGATCTGTATTTTTGCTTCAGTCACCCTCGCTTCATCGGCCCTCCTCATTAAACGGGGAGCGACAAGCGCGGCGAGGAGACCGATGATAACAATGACTACCATGAGTTCGATAAGGGTAAAACCACGGGAAGTGCAGAGTGAAGAATTCAGATTGCAGATTCCACGATCATCTAATTTTTCAGTTTTCATTTTATCTCGTCGCACCCCTTATGTTATCTATTAAGTCATTATATATAACACAATGATTAATATCGATAATAAGCAATGTGGCGCCGGTTAACCTGATATAATCACTGTGTCTTGATTCTACAAAGGTCCGGTAACCGTGCCCGCTCATCAGCATTTCATCCATCTGTTCTTATGCGCAGGTCCTCCTGTACCCTGTCATGACCCTTTCTTGCTAATTTACTAAGCTTAGTCTAAAATACACGCAGATTGATTAGCAACTTCAGCAGGAGCACTGCTTGATCAGAATACCGGGATGATGCATCCCGGCAGACACAGGAAGACAGTGTCAGTACGTATTGAAGAAGGATATAGTCAGAGTCGTAGTATCGTTACATAACAGACCTGCCTCAGGAAACAGGCGTTTGCTCTTTCCCTTTGATCTCCACTCTTCATATATCATTGCAGATGTAAGATGATTTATACGCCCGGATACAGTTCCTGAAAATGTACGTGGAAAGGAAGTAAAAGAGAAATGGATTCATTCGAAAATTTAGGATTGTCTGAAGGAACGTTAAAGGTTTTAAAGCGTAAAGGGTATGAAGAACCCACATCAATTCAGGTACAGACGATCCCGGTCATCCTTGCCGGGAAAAAAGATGTTGTGGGCCAGGCCCAGACAGGAACAGGCAAGACTGCCGCATTCGGGCTGCCGATCATAGAGCTGCTGGAGGGAAAAACAGGGGCAGTCCAGGCCCTTGTGCTTACGCCGACAAGAGAACTTGCCATCCAGGTGGCGGAAGAAATCAATTCCTTGAAGGGAAAGAAAAATCTGAGCATCGTTCCCATTTACGGAGGGCAGTCAATAGACCAGCAGCTCCGGAGTCTGAAAATGGGAGTTGATGTGGTGGTAGGAACTCCGGGAAGGATCATCGACCACCTCGGGCGCAGGTCACTGCGTCTTGACTCCATATCTTTTGTCGTTCTCGACGAAGCCGATGAAATGCTCAACATGGGGTTTCTTGAAGATGTAGAGGAAATTCTTGAAGCCACAAATCCTGTCAAGCGTACAATGCTCTTTTCCGCCACCATGCCCAGGGAGATAATGAAGATAGCCCGGAAATACATGGGCGATTATGAGGTGTTTGAAGTACAAAAGGGGCAGCTGACGGTCAGCCTGACTGACCAGATTTATTTCGAAGTATCGCGCGCGGACAAGTTTGAGGCCCTCTGCAGAATAATTGACATGGAGGAGGGGTTCTACGGGCTTATCTTCTGCAGGACAAAGGCGGACGTTGATGAAGTATCAAACCACCTGATGGAGCGCGGCTATGATGCCGACGGACTGCACGGGGACCTGTCCCAGAGCCAGAGGGAGAAAATCCTGAACAAATTCAAGAAGAGGGTGATCACCGTCCTTGTTGCAACCGATGTCGCTGCGCGCGGGATAGACGTACATGACCTGACACACGTGATCAATTACGCCCTTCCTCAGGACCCGGAGTCGTATGTGCACAGGATCGGCCGGACAGGACGCGCCGGCAAGGAAGGGACGGCCATCACGTTTATCACGCCATCGGAATACAGGAAACTGCAGTACATCAAAAAAAGTGCAAAGACGGACATCCGGAAGGCCCAGCTGCCGAGAGTCAAGGACGTTATCAGGGCAAAGAAACTGAGGATCAAGACAGACCTTGCGGACATTGTCGCCACGCACCTTGATGAAGAGTACATGAACATGTCCCGGGAGCTTCTGGAAAGCTACCCTGCCCCTGAAATTGTATCGGCCCTGCTGCAGTATTCATTTCAGGAGGAGCTGGACGAGAAGAGCTACACGGAAATTGATGACGCGGTCGTTGACAATAAAGGTACGACGCGCCTCTTTGTGGCCCAGGGGAAAAAGGACGGGCTCGACCCCAGAAAGCTGATCAGTTTTATCAAGGAGAAGTGCAATATCAGAAGCGAGAAAATTAAGCAGATCCAGATCCTTGACAAGTTCTCCTTTGTAACGCTCCCCTTTAATGAAGCCGAGATATTACTGTCCCACTTCAAGAAACGAAGAAAAGGCAACGGTCTGTTTATATCTGAGGCCAAGATGAGGAAGAAAAAGGGGTAGGGCAAAGGAGCTGTCAGCGTTCAGCGGTCAGTTCTTTGGTTCATTTTCTTTTCAACATCCAACGTCCAACATCGAACATCGAACATCGAATGAAAAACAAATATAACAACTGAACATTCAACCCGTGTTTCTGTTTCTTCGTCTTTCCCATTTAACATTCAATGTTGGACGTTCGATGTTCAATGTTTAACGTTCAATCGCCTGCACCATCTGCTACTGCCCGACCTGCGGCTCATGCCTCAATTTAACAAATTTAATCGCATTATTCTCTTGACTTCGCATGCGTTGATTTTCATAATAAGCACACATAAGGCGGCATGATGAAGTAAACGCCGGGCCCTTAGTGCGAATTACATAAAAATTAAAGTTGGAAATAAGGAATAACGCGGCATGTCCCCGATTCCTTATTTCCACAATGGAGCATACAGGAATAAAGGTACAGTAGATATCAGGACTCAATGAATCGAAGGAGTTGAGAGCAATCAGACCGCTCAAGCCGGAGAATACAGCGGTTTAACAAAAATTGACCAACGAAGCGCTGCACTTGAATGCCCACCAGCGCTGGCGAAATGGAAAGCCGCAGTTTGAGAGTATCAAATGAGTTTGATGGCTTGTTAGTATTCTCCATGGTACGCAACAGTGAGCTCACCGTTGGGCAACAAAGATTGAAAAACAAGACGAGAATAATTAGTCAATTTTATTTGGGGTAATCTTGCCGGTCAGAATTGAATATACAAAAGATGGAATAGGAGTAGTTCTCTACCACGAAGGGGTTGTTTCTGGAGATGAATTGATAAATGCAATTACTGAAGTTTATAAGGATGAAAGATATCCAGGACTGAAATACTGGATAGGAGACAGGACAGGTTGTACAGAGTTCCAGCCGGATACGAACTGTTTACAAAGAATCGCAGAGTTAAACAGGAAAGAGTCAATTCGTAATCCTGGACTGCTGTTAGCATTAGTAGCTTCTAAAGATGTACAGTTTGGCATGTCAAGAATGTTTCAGGTTTTGGCAGAAGAAAGTTCATTCATAACAAACGTTTTCAGAGACAGAAAAACTGCGGAAGACTGGATTCGGCAGGAACTGGAAAAAGCCTGAAAACAGAAGGGAGTGAATACGATGGAGCAGAGACCTTTTTGGCATGCATTTTTTTGTAATGATCAAATCAGTTTTATGGCACTTTTATTTGCTTCATGGCATGCATCCATCATCTTATCTTATATTTATTAATAAAGAAGGCGATTCCCGGTGATTAAAGATCAAATGGAAAAAATATACAGCACTATTCCACTTAAAGACATCCCGTGGAACATGGAAACTCCTCCCGGCATTCTTCGAGACCTTGTTGATTCAGAAAAAGTAAAACCCTGCAAAGTCATTGATTTGGGATGCGGCGCCGGTAATTATGTGATTTATCTATCGACCAGGGGATTTGATGCTACGGGGATCGATATATCACCATCTGCAATCGATAGAGCAAATGCATCAGCACTGGAAAAAGGGATTAAATGTAATTTCATCACAGCTGATGTTCTCGGCGATATCACTGAAATGAACGAGCTCTTTGACTTTGCATATGACTGGGAGGTGCTGCACCACATTTTCCCTCAAGACAGAGAAAAATATATAAGTAATGTATGTAGACTGCTTAAGCCTGGTGGACAGTACTTGTCAGTCTGCTTCAGTGAAGACAGCCCGCAATTTGGAGGAAAAGGAAAATATAGAAAAACTCCACTTGATACAGTTTTATATTTTTCATCTGAAGACGAAATGAGGGCCTTATTTAAACCTGCTTTTGAAATTCAAGA
>JBFKMY010000141.1:0-6402 GCA_041629615.1 Thermodesulfovibrionia bacterium
GGGGAGACCCGTCAAAACTGACAGCTGATTTATTCCTGTCTGAAGTTTTACAATCTGCTCATGAAATCCATTTCCCGAATCCATACCAGGAGTTCGCTCCCTTTAAAGAATTACCATTATGAACAACAGGGCGCCTGTTTTGTCACGATATTCACAAAGAACAGGGAATGTTTATTCGGGGAAACCAGAGATGGCGGGATAAAATTAAATGACGCCGGGGTAATGGTCAGACAGGTATGGGATGAGTTACATGAAAGTTACCATGGTGTTGCAACAGATCAATGTACCATAATGCCGGATCACGTATGCGGCATTATCCTCTTAAATGTTGTGACCGGAGCCGGTGCCTGTCCTGACCCACACGCCAAAGGCAAACCACAAAGGGTTGCCCCCGCGATTTCATTGCCTGATGTGATACATCAATTTAAATCCGATACAACAGCACGATATCTTTTTGGCGAAGCATTGCTGAACTGGCCGCCATGTGACGGCAAATTATGGCAACACAATTATTACAAACGGGTTATCGAGAATGAAGATGAATTGATGAAGTTCAGGGAATATTTCAGGAACGATCCATTGCAATGGCATCCGGGAAAAAATAATCCGATGAATGCAAGACCCTAGGTGCAGACCCCCGTGGATGTACTTGTTGTTCAGCCGTCATACCAACGAAATAAAGATCGCCCACAAGGGATGCCCTTACACGGTCTACTGGCGGGAGGGTGCGGGAATCCTCACTGTCAGGACACCTTTTTTAAAATGAGCCTCAGCTTTGTCACCTGCGATCTCAACAGGTAGGGGGATGGTTCGCGTAAATGATCCATATGAGCGTTCCACATGATAGTAGTCTTTACCCTTGTCTTCCTTTTCCTCTTTCTTCTCACCCCTGATGGTAAGAGAATTAGCGTGAAAAAGCGAATCAGATACATTTAAAAAAGGTCCTCTGGCGGTAGCGTGCGCTAAAAATTAATTCTTCAATGTCAATTGCATGGTAATATGTCAGAGGGTCCGAATAACAGACTGTGACCGGACCATACCCGGAGCGATGGTCGGTGTTATCATTATATATGCCATCTGGACGTAAAAGAGGGTCATTTATACGTATAAGAATAAACATTCCTGAAGCACTCATCAGTATGACAGGGGCATGATGGTACAGGAAAGATCATGAAAGGGCAGTAACAAGTGAAGGATATCACGCTCATTTATCCCCATCAGCTTTTCAGGAAACACCGGGCACTGGATACTCACCGCCATGCAGCGCTCATTGAAGATCCATTCTTTTTCGGCGGCAGGGATAATCCTTTGAAGTTTCACAAGCATAAGCTGATTCTTCATCGTGCCACAATGAAAATGTATGAATCCCATATCAAACGAATGGGGATAGCAATCAGATATTGTTCGTATGATCCAAAGAAATCATCCACTGACATGCTGAAGGAACTCATAAAGCAGGGATATGATGAGTTTCACCTGACTGATGTTGCCGATCATCGCCTGATGAGTCACATTGAAAAGGTCTTAGGGGAGCATAAGGTTTCTTTGAGGCAGTATGAGTCGCCTCTATTCCTGACGCCTACGTCTTTTATTGAGGAGTTTTTTTCAGAGAAAAAACACTTCCTGATGGCCTCGTTTTATCAGGCGCAGAGGAAACGACTGAACATCCTGATGGATAGTGGCAGGCCTGCAGGGGGAAAGTGGAGTTATGACGTGGAAAACCGGAAAAAGATCCCCCCGGGGCTGCATATCCCATCACTTCCAAAACTGGCTGATTCCAGATTCGTCAGCGAAGCCTTCACCTATGTGGAAAAAAACTTCCCGAACACCTATGGGGACGCAAAGACTTTCTGGTATCCCGTATCGCATAAAGACGCCCGTTCCTGGCTGAAAGATTTTCTCAAAAACCGTCTCGCTTTGTTCGGTGATTATGAAGACGCCATGGTTGCAAATGAAAGCGTTCTTTTTCATTCGGTGCTCACACCGGTCCTGAACATCGGCCTCCTGACACCTGATGAAATTATTGAAGCAACAATAAGATTCGCGGAAGCGGAGAAAATCCCCCTCAATTCATTGGAAGGATTCATCAGGCAGATTATCGGATGGCGGGAGTTTATTCGTGCCATGTATCAAACGGTGGGGGAAAAACAGCGATCGAGCAATTTCTGGAAACATGAGAGACCGCTGCCGGAATCTTTTTACACGGGAACGACAGGAATTGACCCGGTAGACACGCTCATTCATCGTCTTCTTGACCGTTCTTACTGTCATCACATTGAGCGGCTCATGATACTGGGAAACGTTATGCTTCTCTGCGGGATAAAGCCCGATGACGTGTATCGATGGTTTATGGAATTGTTCATCGATTCATATGACTGGGTGATGGTTCCCAACGTGTATGGAATGAGCCAGTTTGCAGACGGAGGGATTTTCGCGACAAAGCCCTACATATCGGGTTCAAACTATATTTTAAAAATGAGCGATTTCAAAAAGGGTCCCTGGTGTGAAACCTGGAATGCCCTGTTCTGGAACTTCATTAATAATAATCGATCATTTTTCAAAAAACAGCCGAGGCTTGCCGTTATTCCGGGAAATCTTGACAGGATGGGTCCTTCAAAGATAAAGCAAATAAAGCGTCAGGCATCGGAATTTCTGAACAGTCTCACTTGATACCGGAAGAAGATTAAATCATGGCAGAAGGACCGGTTTTACACTATTATGCAAAACAGCTGCAGCGCGTCCTCGAAGGCCAGGAAATCGACGTTGTGTTCGGCATTCGCAGACTCAAGGCAATGGAGTCTTCCGTGAAGGGACGCAGTGTCGCCTGTGTAGAAGCACATGGAAAGCAGATCAGGATCCATCTGTCAGATAAACGGCTCATCCTTGTGCACCTTATGATGTGGGGTTCCTGGCGCGTATACAGAAGAGGTGCCCGCTGGGACAAGCCCGCAAAAAATGCCCGTCTGATTGTGAGAACGAAAAAGCATGAAGCAGTGGCATTTTCTGCTCCTGTTGTTCAATTACTGACTATCGAGGAACTCAACAGCGATTCAGCATGGGGCAATGTCGGGCCCGACCCGCTCAGAAAAGATTTTTCACCCAGTAAATTTATAGAGCACATTAAAAAACAGCATGCCCGGGAAGTCGGAGAAGTGCTCCTCGACCAGACAGTGGTATCGGGGATAGGGAATATCCTCCGCGTAGAAATCCTTTTTTATTCCCATATTCATCCACGGCGCACAGTGGCTGATCTTACAGGGAGTGAATTGAATGAGCTGCTTCACTGGACAATGAAACTCATGAGCCACTGGCTGAAAGAAACGGGCAGAAAAAATAAGTCCTGGCAACGAATCTACCGCATGAGCGGAAAGCCCTGTCCTGTCTGCGGCTCAACAATACAATTCTTTCGTCAGGCCCGCAGAGTTACCTATGCCTGTCATGCGTGTCAGAAATGATGCATATTGCTTTATGAAGATTCTCCCCGTTCTCATTTCAATGATTCAGGCGCCAGAATCCTGGCCAGAAGTAACCAGATAATCTGCGTCATCTGCACTGATTGACTCAGGGCCAACGGGCAGATCAGAGAGGATGACTTTCTGATCAACAGTAATATATCGCTGTTTCTGCTTCGGTATGCCGTACTTCCATGCATGAATCGCCCCCGCAAGGACAATCACGGTCCGTCCGGGATTGCTTTTCATATATTCTGTCAGATACCATGCCATAGCCTGGTCCCAGAGCACCTGGGCTTCACAGAAATAAACAAATAACCGGTCGGAGCTTTTCTTATACTGGAAGACCTCAACAAGATGATCCATATATTCTTCATCAAGCTCGCAGGTAACTCCAGGTGGTAGCACTGACCGCTCTTCATCGGTGAGAGAGAGAAACCCGCTCATTCCCACCTTCCTCGTGATATCCCGCGGCACGTTCAGGCCTACAAGAGGAATAGTATGCTCCCGTGCGTAGAGAAAAATATCCCGATACAGTTCCCAACCGAATCCCCAGTTGTCGAGAAAAATCGGGATGAAGCTATTTTCCGGTATCTCCCCCGAGATCCAGGCATCAAGGCTTTTCTGATTCTCCTTTTTAAACATTTCAAGCCCAATGGCTAAAGGGCTGTCTTTTTCGCGGAGAGCCCTGATTACATCAAGCTGGATTTTGTGATGGGCAGGATCGTCATGCCGCTCTCCAATAAAAACGACATCAGCAGAGCTGACATCGTTCACCATGTCCTGAAAAGAAGTTGTCTGTCCATCTCTCATCCTTATAATATGCATGCTGGAACTATTCACATAGATTATCGATACGACAAATATAATAAGTAATGAGAATATTAATATGAGGTTTTTGAAATAACAACTGCTATTCACGCGTTGCATGATTCTCTCCTTTTCCAATATCCAGCCCTGAAATATCTAAGATTATTTCTTTCAGAAAGCCTTTGACTGAAAACTTCCAGGGGAACGTTTCTGTTACTATACTACGCTGGCAGAATAAAGAAGGCAAATAAATGATGTATTGCTGTTGAGAAAAAAGCATAACAGCCTAAAAATACTGTGTGAAAATCCTCCCCTGAATAAAGAAGCCCGGTAAAAAAAGGGGAAGGTCATTCACGCTTCCCCGATCTCACAAAAATGTGATCCCCGTGCATGACTTATTCCCGTTTTAATTCAAGCATGTCCTGTCATCATCTGAAGTATCCTCTGCAAATTCGATATATCTTCTGATAAACCTCTCTTCCCGGTCATCCCAGAAAAGATTTATGTTCATCTCATCTTTCGCTGCTACAAGACACTTTGCCAGGCGCAAGATACCCTTGTCTTTCTTGTGAGAAGTTTTTTTCCATACCATTCGAACACTGCCGGACATGGTCTGTGAGCGCGGCGAGTCATCGTGGATAACAAGACAAACCTTTCACGTCAACGGCGGAATGTCTTCAATCAAATGACTTACTGAATCTCAAACATTACTTCATTTCTCCTCATGAAAGGCGGCGTCCACGGGGGGTCATAGAGTGCCAGGTGAAAAGATGCTCCTGTCTGGTAACCATCCTTTTGAAGGAGCTCTTTGAGCCTGCCCTGTTTATTCTTTATTTTCTCTTCTGTTGCATAACCGGAAAACCTCAAGACCGCAACCTTTTTCCTTTCCTTTTTTACGATTGATACCGATTGGTCCAGAGGAACGGGTACTGTATCTGAGGTATAGGTTCCCGGCAGCATGAAAGACACGATATATGCGTCTTCGCCCTGCTCCTGCATGACCGGGGCTGTCATGGCAATGCGTGCAGACATCTCCGCTGGCTGCTGTGTGACAGGAGCGGTCATCTTTAACGATTCCCGTGACCTGTTGTTTCCCGATATATAGTCGAAAAGTATTTTAAACCCCGCTCTGAGTGATTCCTTCTGTGTTCCCTTGACAACGACTTCGGCCGCAAGGAAGGGGTGGTACTCTCTCATTTCATAGCCGCCCTGTTTCTTCAGGACGGTGTATTTTGGATGTTCGATGCCCCGGACGGAAAGGTAACTGTAGGCCACCCAAATGATTCCCAGTATGATCAGCACGATAACAATCATAACGCCGGATTTTTTCACCCTTCTGATTCCTGTGTCAGTTTTTTGATCTCCTTCAGAAAATCTTTGTTTTCAGGCACACCCCTCTGGATAAAGCGGATGGTTCCCTTTTTATCGATGAGGTAGGTGATTCTGTTTCTGCCGAAGAGGTCTTTTATCTTCCTGTCTTTATCGGATATGAGGGGAAAGGTAATATCATATTTCCTGGCAAATTTCATGTGTGTTTCCATGCTGTCGCCGCTTACACCGAGCACCTGGGTATCGAGGCGTTCAAATTTTTCCAGATCACGCTGGAAAGATTGCATTTCATCTGTTCAGACAGGGGTAAAATCAGCGTAATACAGGGCCAGCACGACATTTTTTCTTCCTTCAAATTCTGACAGTATCACCGTGCCCTGTGTTGAATCAGCCTCAAAACCGGGTGCTTTATCACCTGTGCTCAGCGCAGATGATAGGGCCGGGACTAAGATCATGAATGCCAGAATAAGTGTACTCATGACTTTTTTCATTTCATACCTCACACGA
Source organism: Thermodesulfovibrionia bacterium (assembly GCA_041629615.1). Classification (GTDB taxonomy): domain Bacteria; phylum Nitrospirota; class Thermodesulfovibrionia; order UBA6902; family UBA6902; genus JBFKMY01. Next base: position 6,099 of record JBFKMY010000141.1, read on the forward strand.
TGGGTATTCATTTTGCTGCAATACACATGAATAAATTATATCAGCTTCTCCTTCAGGGAGCAAAGCGGAGCTACGCCCATTCAGTAAAACCGTGCGGCAACCATCTGATTTGCCATGATATGTAATTCATAATTGCTTCACGTTTTTCATTTACCATTAAAATGAAATGGTTCTGTTCATATCAAAAGCCATTGACGAGAAAGACAATGACTGAAGAGAATGAATTTATGGAAAAGTGAAACGATCGATGCCGGAGGATACATGAATGCCAGGATTTTAATCTATTTATTAACTCTGTCAATGA